>VGTK01000004.1 GCA_016874715.1 Deltaproteobacteria bacterium
AAGCCGCCGCCCGACCCGCACGCGGCGAAGCCGCCGCCCGACCCGCACGCGGCGAAGCCGTCGCCCGACCCGCACGCGGCGAAGCCCGACTGGACCGACGCCGAGGACGTGTCGACCGGCGCCGAGATCCTGCGTCGCGGCCGGCGCTACGACCAGCGCCGCAAGGCGTGACGGGGCGCGCGCCCGCGCTGCGCAGACGGCGGACGAAGCAGCCTGTCGCCGCCATCCCTGGTGGCCGGCGAAGGCGGTGCGCGCGTCAGGTCGAATGCCGCACCGGTTGCAGCGCTCTTGGCCGGCGAAGCCGGTGCCGACGTCAGCTCAGGACGACGCCGGGGTTCAGCAGCCCTTGCGGGTCGAGCGCGTGCTTGACGGCCCGCAGCGCTGCGCGCTCGTGCGGGCCGCGCACGAGATCCAGGTAGCGCGCCTTCGCACGACCGAGGCCGTGCTCGGCCGCGATCGAGCCGCCCTCGGCGGCGACCAGTCGCAGCACGGCCTCGTCGACCGCATCCCCGCCCGGGGCCAGGCCGAGCAGGTTCACGTGCAGGTTGCCGTCGCCGACGTGGCCGAACAGGGCGAGCCGCGCGCCGGGGGCGAGCTCGGCCACCCGCGCCGTCGCGGCGTCGACGAAGCGCGGGATCGCGCGCAGCGGCACGGCGACGTCGAGCTTGTGCGGCACGCCGGCCGCGTTGATCGCGACCGACACCTCCTCGCGCCAACGCCAGAGGCGCCGCATGCCGGACTCGTCGTCGGCGATCGCGGTCGCGAGGACGAGTCCGGCGCAGGCCGCCAGCGCGTCGGCGAGCTCGCCGGCGACGCCGTCGCGGCCGGCGCACTCGACCAGCAGCACCGCCGGCGGCGCGCCGCCGAGTGGTGCGGTTCTCCCGGCGTGCCGGGCAACCAGGTCGATGCACGTGCCGGAGACCAGCTCGAGAGCGCTCAGCGACGGCAGCAGCGGACGCAGGCGCTCGACCGCCTCGACCACGGCGGAAGCGTCCGCGAGACCCAGCAGCGCGACCGCGCGCGACGGGGTCGCGGGCACGAGGCACAGGTGCGCACGCGTGATCACGGCCAGCGTTCCCTCGCTGCCGGCGAGGAGCGGTGCGAGATGGTAGCCCGCGTTGTCCTTGCGCAGGGCCGGCACGCGGCCGATCGTGCCGCCGTCGGCGAGCACCGCCTCGACGCCGATCACCTGCGCGGCCATCATGCCGTGCCGCAGCACGTGCACGCCGCCCGCGTTCGCGGCGATCATGCCGCCGACGGTGCAGCTGTCGCGCGGCGCGATGTCGACGCCGAACTCGAAGCCCGCGGCACGCGCCGCCTGCTGCACCTCGCGCAGCGTCGCTCCTGCCGGCGCGAGCAGCTCGGCGCTCGCCCGGTCCACGACGCACGGGCCGCGCAGCCGCGTCGTGCTCAGCACGGCCTCCCCGTCGTGCGGAACGGAGCCGCCGACGAGGCCGGTGTTGCCGCCCTGCGGGACGACCGGCAGGCGATCGGCGGCGCAGGCGCGCAGGACATCCGCGACTTCGGCGGTCGTCGCGGGGCGGACGACGCAGGCGGCGGCGCCGCGGAAGCGGCCCGTCCAGTCGGTCTCGTAGGAGCTGGTGAGCTCGGGGTCGACGAGGACGTTCGCTTCGCCGACCGCGCGCGCCAGCGCCGCGCGCAGCGCCGGCGAGATCGGGCCTGCGCGGCGCTCCGTCGTCATCGGCTGCCGTACCGCCCCGCGGCGCCGCGCAGGCTCGGCATCGGCCGCGACGAGAGGCCGTAGACGAGGCCGCCGCCGAGCGCGCCGATCGCGGCGACGGCCCACCACAGGAGGCCGAGCGCGATCGCGTCGTCGGGATTGACGCCACCGTAGGGCAGCAGCGCCGCGTACGCCGCCTCGCGCAGGCCGAAGCCGCCGATCGTGAGCGGCAGCGCCGCCGCGAGCGCGACCAGCGGGTGGTACATCGCGACGAATCCGAACGGAACGTCGAGCCCGAGCGACCACGTGAGCATCCACTGGCTCAAGATCTGCAGGAGGTGCACGCAGAGCGAGAGCATCGCGGCCGAGCCGAGGAGCGCCGGATCGCGAAAGAACGGCAGCAGCTCCTCCTCGACCAGGCGTCGCCAGCGCTGCTCCGGCGGCAGCAGGCGCGCGAGCAACGGGATCGAGAACCATGCGGCGGTCAACGAGAGGCAGATGCCGACGACGACGAGCTCGAGCGCGACCGGCAGGTCGGCGTGCGGCCCGAGCAGGGCGACCGCCGCGACCGCGGCCAGCATGACCAGGCCGATCAGGCGGTCGAAGAGCACGCTCGAGAAGGCGGCCGCGCGTCCCGGCGGCGACTCGCCGAGGTAGAGCGCGCGCGCCGCATCGGAGCCCAGCGTGCTCGGCACGACGAGGCCGAAGAACATGCCGATGGTGTAGAATTCGAGGCACTCGGCGTAGCCCGCGGAGAAGCCGACGCCGCGCGCGAGCCGGCACCAGCGCAGCGCGCTGACGACCTGGCTGAGCAGGTACAGGAGCAGCGCGCCGGCGAAGAAGCCCGGCGTCGCGCGCAGGCACACGCGCAGGATCGTCGAGAAGTCGAAGCGCGTGAACAGCAGGCCGAGCAGCCCGAGGCTCACGCCCCAGCGCAGCAGCGTCTTCCAGTAGCCGCCGGCCGTCTCGAGCTTCACCAGTTGAGCGTTCATGGCACCCGGGCGGCGCGCGCGGCGCCGGTGCGGATCTCGGTCAGCGCAGCGGCCGGAAGAACGACCGGATGTCGTCGACCAGCGCCTTCGGCTCCTCCATCGCGGCGAAGTGTCCGCCGGACGCGAAGCACGACCACTGCTTGACGGCGTAGATCTTCTCGGCCCAGGCGCGCGGCGGACGGACGAGCTCCTTCGCGAAGATCGCGCAGCCCGTCGGCACCTCGACGCGGAAGCCGGTCGGCGGGAACTTGCCGGCGCGCATCGTCTCGCAGTACAGCCGCACCGACGAGTTCGCGGTCTCCGTCGCCCAGTAGAACATGATGTTCGTGAGCAGCTCGTCCCTGGTGAAGCGCCGGAACACGTCGCCGTCGCAGTCGCTCCAGGCGTGGAACTTCTCGAGGATCCAGGCTGCGAGGCCGGCGGGGGAGTCGTTGAGCGCGTACGAGAGCGTCTGCGGTCGGGTGCCCTGGATGCGCTGGTAGCCGGTGCCGTCCTCGAGGAACTTCGCCATGTCCGCGAGCGCCGCCTGCTCGTCCGGTGTCACGCCCTCGAAGGGGTTCTCGGCCGGTGGAAAGGCGATGACCATGTTGAGGTGAATGCCCAGGAGGTGCGCCGCGTGACGGTGGCCGAGGTACGTCGTCACCATCGAGCCCCAGTCGCCGCCCTGCGCGCCGAAGCGCTCGTAGCCGAGGCCCCGCATCAGCTCGAGCCACAGGGCCGCGATGCGCTCGGGGTCCATTCCGGGCTCGGTCGGATGGTCGGAGAAGCCGTAGCCCGGCATCGACGGGCACACGACGTCGAAGGCGTCGGCGGGATCGCCGCCGTGGCGCGCCGGATCCGAGAGCGGACCGATGATCTTGGTGAACTCGCTGACCGATCCCGGCCAGCCGTGCGTGATCACGAGCGGCAGCGGCTTCGGGCCGACGCCCTTCTCGTGGATGAAGTGGATGCCGAGCCCACCGACCTTTGCCTTGAAATGCGCGAATCCGTTGAGAGCGGCCTCGGCCTTCCGCCAGTCGTAGGTGTCGCGCCAGTAGGTCACGAGATCGCGCACGGCTGCGAGGTTCGCGCCGTAGCCCCATCCGGAGCTCGGGATCTCGTCGGGAAACCGCGTTCGCGCGAGACGCTCGCGCAGATCCGTCAGGACGGCGTCGGGAACCGCGATACGGAAGGGCTCGACCAGCATCCGAAAAGGGCTGTCACGCGGCTCCGGCGAACACAAGCCGCGGTCGCTACCAGCCGCGCTCGCGCGGCTTGCCCGAGCCCCCGGCGCTCCAGCCGTCGCAGCGCGCGGTCAGATCCGTGGTGTGCGCCGCGAGGCCGTCGAGGCCGAACACCAGGCGACGGGCCGCGTCGCCGCGTCGGATCTCGACCTGCAGGCTCGCGCGCCCGCGGGTCTGCTCCTCGCGCATCAGGCCGCGCCGCAGCTCCTCGCTCGACGCCGGCCACGACAGCAGCCCGTCGGCGGTCGCCTTGCTGCGCCAGCGCGCGGTCACGGGGGCGCGTCCGAAGAACCCGGTGACGACCTCGCTCTCGAAGCCGCCCTCGGGTGCGGTCGGCGCCGGGAGCGGATCGCGCTCGAGCAGCGCGATCCCACGCCACGCGTCGGCGCCGCTCTCGCAGCCGATCAGCAGGCGCGCCGCGGGCGAGTCGACCGCGGCGGTCGCGAAACCGTGCGCCGCCTTGCCCGTGGGCCCGGTGAAGGTCGCCTCGGTCCAGGCGTCCGCGCTCGCCGGTCGCGAGGACGCGACGAGCGTCGCGAGCGCCAACACCGCGAGGCACGGCACGGACGCGACGCGCCGCAGCGCACGGTGCCTCAACCGCCGAGCAGCGCCCGGCTCAGGTGATAGGTCGTGAAGCTGCCCACCCACGCGAGCGCCAGCATGTACGAGAACGCGAGCGCAGGCCACCTCCAGCTTCCGGTCTCGCGGGCCATGACGACGATCGTCGAGGTGCACTGCAGGGCGAAGACGAAGAAGACCATCAGCGCGAGTGCTGCCGGAAGCGTGAAGACCCGGCGTCCGGTGGCCGGGTCGACGTCGCCGACGATCGCGTCGCGCAGCCCGCCGTAGTCCTCGGCGTCGCCGACCGCGTAGATCTGTGCGAGCGTCGCGACGATCACCTCGCGCGCCGCGAGGCTCGCCACCAGGCCGACGCCGATCTTCCAGTCGAACCCGAGCGGTGCGATCGCCGGCTCGATCGCGTGGCCGAGGCGGGCCGCGGCACTCGCTCGCAGGTCGGCCTGCGCCTGCGCCTCGGGCGACAGCGACGGGTCGTGCGGCGCATTCGGAAAGCTCAGCAGCACCCACAGCACGATCGAGGTCGCGAGGATGATGGTCCCGGCCCGCTTCACGAACGCCGCCGCGCTCTGCCACACCTGGCGCGCCAGCAGGCGCAGCGTCGGCACGCGGTAGGGCGGCAGCTCCATGTAGAAGACCGAGATCGTGCCGCGTAGCAGCGTCGCGTTGAGCAGCGCCGCCGACGCGAGCGCGGTCGCGGCGCCGAGCAGGTACAGCGCGAACATCGTCGCGCCCTGCAGCCCGATCGGCCCGAGCAGCGGCGTCGCCGGCACGAAGGCGGCGATCAGCAGCGTGTAGACCGGGAGGCGCGCGGAGCAGGTCATGAACGGTGCCACCAGGATGGTCGCGAGCCGCTCGCGCGGCGACGCAATGGTCCGCGCGGCCATGATGCCCGGCACCGCGCACGCGTAGCAGGACAGCAGCGGCACGAAGCTCCGACCCTGCAGGCCCACCCATCCCATGACGCGGTCCACGACGAAGGCCGCGCGCGCCATGTAGCCGACGTCGGTGAGGAAGTGCAGGAAGGTGAACAGGATCAGGATCTGCGGCAGGAAGACCAGCACGCCGCCGACGCCGGCGAGGATGCCGTCCGCCCAGAGATCGGTCACCCAGCCTTCGGGCAGCACGTCGCGCGACGCCTTCCCCAGCGACGCGAAGCCGCCGTCGATCGCGTCCATCACCGGGACCGCCCAGGAAAAGATGCTCTGGAACAGGAGCAGCATCACGAGCCCGAACACCGCGACGCCGAGCACCGGGTGCAGCAGCAGGCGGTCGATGCGATCGGTGCGGGAGTCGGGCGCAAGGGCGCCGGCGCCGATGTCGCGGCAGACCTCGTCGACCCAGGCGAAGCGCTGTGCCGCGTCGTCCGCGGGCGGGAGCGTCGCTCGCCGCGGCCAGGTCTCGGGATGCTCGAGGAACGCCCGCAGCTGGTCGAGCCCGACGCCGCGGTGCCCGACGACACCGACCACGTGGATGCCGAGGATCCGCCCGAGCCGCATCAGGTCGAGCCGCCCGCCGCGGGCCTTCACCTCGTCGATCATCGTCAGCACGAGGAGCGTCGGCAGCCCGCGCTCGAGCGCCTCGCGTACGAGGCCGAGTCCGCGCTGCAGCGTGGTCGCGTCGGCGACGACGAGCAGGGCGTCGGGAACCGGCTCGCCCGTGATGCGGCCCGTGAGCACCTCGGCGACGACCTTCTCGTCCGGGGTCTCGCCGTCGAGGCAGTACGTGCCGGGCAGGTCGAGGATGCGGACGTCGCGCCCGGCGCGGACGAGCGCTCCTTCGCGGCGCTCGACGGTCACCCCGGGATAGTTGCCGACGCGCGCCGCCGATCCGGTGAGCGCGTTGAACAGCGTCGTCTTGCCGGTGTTCGGCGAGCCGACGAGCGCGATCCGGACCGGGCCGGCCGCGGCGAGCGTGGCGGCAGGGGCTGCGCTCACCCGCACCGCTCCGGCGTGGCCGACGCCGCGGTGCCGTCGTCCGGCTCGACGCGCAGCGCGTCGAGCTGCGCGACCCGGAGGCAGAGCCGGTAGCCGCGGATCTCGATCTCCACCGGGTCGCCGAGCGGCGCGCGGCGCCGGATCACCAGTGGCGTGCCGGGGACGAAGCCCAGGTCCTGCAGGCGGCGCGGGATCGCGCGGCCCTCGACCGGGGCGTACAGCCGCGCCGGCATGCCGGGCGGCAGGTCGATCAGCGGGGTCGGCACGGCCGCCGATCCGGGATGAATCCGACTCTCAATTTCATCGGTGCGCCGAGTGAAGCCGGGGCGCCGCGGAGTGTCAAACGCGACGTTGCTCACGCTGCGGTGGCCCGGTACCGGCGCCCCGCGCGTCCGGCCGGCGACTTGCGGGGCTTGGCTCCTGCACCGCCGGAACATCGAGCTGCTGAACGTCCCCGTGCGGGGCACGTGGCTTGCTGAAGCGAACGATCGACGCGCGCACCGATCCAGCGAAAGCGAGCGCACCCGCCTTTCGAGGAAGCAGGACCGACATGAGTGCCCAGTCCATGACCAACCCGGTGCCCGTTTTCGACGCATACCGCGTCGTGAGCGGGCTCTTCGACGAGATGTTCGATCTCGAGCGCCGGCCCCGGCCCGGCTGCGCCCGCGTGGTCGCGGACCTGCTCGCGCGCGATCCCGAGCGCCTCGCCGAGCTGCGGGCGCGGGCCGACGCGATGTTCCTCCGCATGGGCGTGACCTTCAACGTCTACGGAATGGAGGAGGGCTCGGAGAAGATCTTCCCCTTCGACCCGATCCCGCGCGTCATCGATGCCGCGACGTGGGCGCACCTCGAGGCCGGTCTCACGCAGCGCGTGCGCGCCCTCAACGCCTTCATCCAGGACGTCTACGGCGCGGGCGAGATCCTGAAGGACGGCGTCGTCCCGCGCGACCTCGTGCTCGGCTGCCCGCAGTACCTGCGCGCCGCCGTCGGTCTCACGCCGCCGCACGGCACGTTCGTGACGGTCGCCGGCATCGACCTCGTGCGCGGCGCGGACGGACGCTTCCACGTGCTCGAGGACAACGTGCGAACCCCGTCCGGGGTGTCGTACGTCATCCAGAACCGCGTCGTGATGACCCGGCTGCTGCCCGACCTCGTCCGCGCGAGCGGCGTGCGCAGCGTCGAGAACTACCCGGCGGACCTGCTCGAGAGCCTGTGCGAGCTCGCACCGCGCGGCAAGTCGCGGCCCAAGGTCGCGCTGCTCACGCCCGGCATCTACAACTCCGCGTTCTTCGAGCACGTCTTCCTGTCGCACCAGATGGGCATCGAGCTGGTCGAGGGACACGACCTCGTCTGCGTCGACCACAAGGTCTTCATGAAGACCGTGCACGGGCTCGAGCAGATCGACGTCCTCTACCGGCGCATCGACGACGATTTCCTGGACCCGGTGGTGTTCCGGTCCGACTCGATCCTCGGCGTCGCCGGCATCACCGCGGCGATCCGCGCCGGCAACGTCTCGGTCGCCAACGGCTTCGGCACCGGCATCGCCGACGACAAGGCGATCTTCGCCTACACGCCGGCGATCGTGCGCTACTACCTCAACGAGGAGCCGCTGCTGCCGATCGTCGAGACGCACATCCTGAGCGATCCCGACGTCCGTCGCATGGTCCTGCGCGACCTCGACCGCTTCGTCGTCAAGCCGACCAACGCCTCGGGCGGCTACGGCGTGATCATCGGACCGAAGGCGACCTATCGTCAGCTCATCGAGGCGCGCGAGGGCATCGAGCGCGACCCGAGCCACTTCATCGCCCAGCCCGTCGTGCAGCTCTCGGTGCACCCGACGCTGCTGGGCGAAGGCAGTGGCGCGGACATGTACGCGCCCCGGCACGTCGACCTGCGGCCGTTCGTTCTTCTGGGCAAGAGGCCGCGCGTGCTGCCGGGCGGGCTGACTCGCGTCGCGCTGCGCGAAGGCTCGCTGATCGTCAACTCCTCCCAGGGGGGCGGCAGCAAGGACACCTGGGTGCTGGAGCGCTGACATGCTGCGCCGGATCGCCGACAGCCTCTTCTGGGCCGCACGCTATCTCGAGCGCGCCGAGTGGCGCGCTCGACTGGTCAGTGTCAATCATAATCTGCTCATCGAGGGGCCGGCGCCGGCCGGCAACCCGTGGTCCTCGATGCTGGCCATCTCCGGCGACCGGGAGCTCTTCGAGGAGCACTACCAGGACGTCGACGAGAGGTCGGTGCTGACATTCTTTGTTCTCGACGAGCGCAACCCGTCGTCGATCCGGAGCTGCATCGACGCGGCACGAGCCAACGCCCGCTCGCTGCGCCACCGCATCTCGTCGGAGCTCTGGCTCGAGCTCAACACCCTGCACCTCGACGCCAAGCAGTGGACCGCCGCACGCCTCGGTACGAGCGAGGCCTTCGACTTCTTCTCGCAGCTCCAGGAGCGCTTCTACCGCATCGCGGGAGTGATGAGCGGCACGTTGCCGCGCGGCGTGGGCTTCGACTTCCTAGCCCTCGGCATCCTGCTCGAGCGGGCCGAGAACGTCACCCGCCTGCTCGACATCAAGTACCACTACCTGCTGCCGCGCGTGGAGGACGTCGGCGGGCCGATCGACCTGCTGCAGTGGGCGGCGGTGCTGCGCAGCGCGTCGGCGCTCGAGGCGTACCGGATGAAGTACGGCAACCTCATCCGGACGGAGAGCGTGGTGGAGGTGCTGCTCTTCGACTCGACCTTCCCGCGTTCCGCGCGCTACTGCGTCGACCGGCTGGAGACCGCGCTCCGGCGCGTCGCGCAGGCGGCGCCGGAGCCCGCGCCGGGTGCGGTCGGACTCGCTTCGGACGGACTCGCCGGGCTCCTCGCGTCGCGCAGCGCGAGCGAGGTGATCACCAGCGGCCTGCACGACTTCCTGATCGACGTCCAGGAGGAGTGCGAGCGCATCAGCAGTGCGGTCTTCGACCAGTACCTGCGCTTCGAGTGAGGCGGCCATGATCTACTGCATCCGGCACACCACGCACTTCCGTTACGACAAGCCCGCGTACGAGTCGCACAACGAGGTTCGCGTCACGCCGCGCACGAGCCCGAACCAGCGCTGCCTGTCGTTCGACCTCGAGGTGACGCCGAAGGCGGCCGTGCTCGCGTACGACGACTCGTTCATGAACCGCGTGCACGCGATCTCCGTCCACCCGCCGCACGACGCATTCACCATCGTCGCGACGTCGGTGGTGGAGCGCCTCGCACCGCGGCCCAGCACGCCGCTTCGCGTGCCGTTCGGCGAGTTCCTCGCCGAGGACGCCGCACGCTCGGCCCAGCACTTCGAGTTTCTCAACCCGAGCACGTTCGTGCCGTTCAGCGAGCGGCTGCGGAAGTTCTTCTGGTCCGCACGACCCGCGCCGACCGAGACGGTCGTCGAGTACACGATGCGCATCGTGCGCTACGTGCGCGACCAGTTCGAGTACGAGAAGGACAAGACGAACGTACACTCGGGCGTCGACGACATCCTGTCCGCGGGCGGCGGCGTGTGCCAGGACTTCGCGCACCTGACGATCGGGCTGCTCAGGCTCGCCGGCCTGCCGGCGCGCTACGTCTCCGGATATCTCGCGCCGCGCCCCGGCGTCGCGTCGGACTACGCGGACCAGGCGAGCCACGCCTGGATCGAGGTGCTGCTGCCTGGTGCAGGCTGGACCGGCTTCGACCCGACGCTGCGCAGCCGAACGACCGACCAGCACATTCGCATCGCGGTCGGACGCGACTACGCGGACGTTCCGCCGCTGCGCGGCGTCTACCGGAGCGCCGGCTCGACCGGCGACATGCGGGTCGAGCTCAGCATCCAGCGCGACGGCGAGGACGAGCCGGGGGTGGTACGCGCGCAGATGCGGAACCAGTCGCAGCAGTAGCGATCCGCCGACCGGCCTCGCCAGGTCCGGGCGCGCTCGCCGGGAGGCGGACGGCTACTTCTTCTGCGGCGCCGCCGACTCGACCGCGCGGAAGGCGGTGACGAACCGGTCGCCGGCCTCCACGATGCCGCACCGTAACTGCTCGATGTTGCCGACCCCGGTCCTGGTCACCCACCAGGTCGGCGTGGCGAGGACGGTCTACATGTCGCGGATCAGGACCGCTCCCTGCAGCAGCCCGAGGTACACCGAAAAGGCGTACGTGCCGTCCTGCCTGGGCACCGGCACCACGCTCACGTTCACCTGCATGACGCCGCGCTCCTGTGGCGGCACGTCACCCTGGGGGCCGGGGAGGACGCGCAGGCCCGCGAGCCGCAGCTTCGTCTCGAGGTCGCGCTTGACGTCGGCCTGGTTGAGGCCTGCGAGCAGGCCGGCGGGGTCGAGCGGCTTCACGTCGACGAAGACCGCTGTCAGGCCGAGCAGGGTGGCCCGGTCGTGCGTGCTGTCGGCCGCTCGTACCGCGCCGCCTGCGCCGCCGAGGATCGCCACGAGGAGGAGGAGTGCCCGCACCGTTCTCATGCAGGCGCCGTATCACCCGCGCGTGCGACGCGCTCAGGGCGCCGGCGCGTCGGTCGCGGCGCCAGCGAGGGCGAGCAGCATGCCCTGCGCGACCGCGGCGGGCGCGCGGCCGTGCTCGTCGACGGCGAGGTTGGCCGCGCGCATGGTCCGCGCGTCGATCCTGCCGGCGAGCCGGCGCAACGCCGCGATCACCGCGGGCTGCTCGCGCACCAGCCGGGCGCTGGCGAGCACGATCGCGTCGTACGGCGGGATCGCCCCGCGGTCGTCCTCGAGCACGCGCAGATCGAGGCCCGCGATCCGGCCGTCGGTGGAGAACGCGCTGATCACGTCGACGTCGCCGGCGGCGGCCGCCTGGTACATCAGGGACGAGTCCATGCTGCGCTCGGTCGCGAAGCGGAGCCCGTACGTGTCCCGAACGGCGCGCCACTCGGGACGAGAGAAGAACTCGTAGTCGCCGCCGATCGACATGCTCGGGGCGTGCGCGGCGAGGTCGCCGACGCGGCGGATCCCGAGGCGGTCCGCGTCGCGCGATCGTATCGCGAGGGCGTACGCGTTCTCGAAGCCGAGGGCGCAGACCAGCTCGATGCCGTGGCGCTCGCGGACGAAGCGCGCGATCTCGGCGAGCGCGGTGGCGCGGTCCGGCGGCGGTGCCGGGCGCTCGAGGATCGTCGCCCACAGCGTTCCCGAGTAGTCGACGTAGACGTCGATGTCGCCGCTGGCGAGCGCGTCGTAGGCGACCGTCGAGCCGAGCGAGGCCCGGATCTCGGTCGGCAGCCCGGTGCTCCGGCCCACCCACAGCGCGATCAGCTCGCTCAGCACGTACTGCTCGGTGAACGTCTTCGCACCGATCACGACCGGGCGCTCACCCGCGCGCAGCGTGTCACCGAGAGCCGGCGCCAGTGCCGCGATCGCGAGCAGGGCGAGCCCGCCGAGGCTCGCGGCGATGGGTGCGCGGTGCCGCCGCGCGAGCCCGAGCTCGATGCCGTGCACCAGGCCGTCGAGCAGCAGTGCGAGCAGGGCTGCGGCGGCGGAGCCGAGCAGCACCGAGGCATAGTTCCGTGTCTGCAGCCCGCTGAAGATGAGGTTGCCGAGGCTGGGTGCGCCGACCGGCGTCGAGAGCGTCGCCATGCCGACGGTCCACACCGTCGCGGTGCGGATCCCCGCGACGATCACCGGCATCGCGAGCGGCAGCTCGACGCGCGCCAGCTTCTGCCGCTCGGTCATGCCGACGCCCCGCGCCGCTTCGACCATCGCCGGATCGACCCCGGTGAGGCCGGTGACCGTGTTGCGCAGGATCGGCAGCAGCCCGTAGAGCGTGAGGCCGATCAGTGCGGGCAGGAAGCCGATGCTGCGGAGCCCGATGGCGGCGAGCACCGGCACCATCACGGCGAGCAGCGCGAGGCCGGGGATCGTCTGGACCAGCGCCGCGACCGCGAGCACCGTACGCCCGAGCCGCGGCGCGCGCGCGGCGGCGATGCCGAGCGGCAGGCTGATCGAGATCGCGAGCGCCAGTGCTGCGAGGACCAGCTGCACGTGGGCCGCGAGGTACGACGGCAGCAGCTCCAGCAGCTCGCGCATCAGCGCGACCCGCCGCCGCTCGGTGCGAGCAGCGCGTCGATCGCGGCCGCCTGCCGGCGCGGCGTCTCGACCATCTGGCGCACGACGTCGTGCGCCGGTGCGGTGAGCAGCTCCCGCGGCGTGCCCACCTGCAGCAGGTGTCCCGCGTCCATCACCGCGATGCGGTCGCCGAGCAGCAGCGCCTCGCTCATGTCGTGCGTGACGAAGATCGCGGTGAGCCCCAGCCGCTCGCGGATGAGGCGGAACGACTGCTGGACGCGGTCGCGCGTCAGCGGGTCGAGCGCGCCGAACGGCTCGTCGAGGAGCATCAGCCGGGGCTCGGCGGCCAGCGCGCGGGCGACGCCGACGCGCTGCTGCTGTCCCCCCGAGAGCTCGTGCGGGCGCCGGTCGCGGACCAGCCCGGGGTCGAGCTCGACCATCTCGAGCAGCTCGTCGACGCGCCGCGCGATGCGGCGCGCGTCCCAGCCGAGTAACGACGGTGTGACCGCGACGTTCTCCGCCACCGTCATGTGCGGAAAGAGCCCGACGCGCTGGAACGCGTAGCCGATGCGGCGGCGCAGCTCGTGCGGCGGCAGAGAGGATGCGTCCTCGCCATCGATGCGCACGCGCCCCGAGGTCGGCTCGACGAGGCGGTTGACCATCTTGAGCGTCGTGGTCTTGCCGCAGCCCGAGCCGCCCAGCAGGACCAGCAGCTCGCCGTCGGCGACGGTCAAGCTGAGCTCCGCCACGGCGACGTGCACCCCGTAGCGCCTGGACAGCCGGTCGAGCTCGATCATCGTACGCCCCGAACGCTACACCACGCCGTGGGGGCGCGCGACGTCCGTCCAACCGCCCGGGTCCCGGTCGAGGGCGCGATCACCTCGCCCCGCAGCGTCGCGACGCGCGGAGCCACCAGACGAGGATCGGCTGCGAGCGGCCCGATCGCGAAGCCTCGGGGCGCCCGCGCCCCCGGCGGCGATCTCCGCCAGCCGCTCCGGCGACCGGCATCAGGTTCGCGGCTCGGCGGTCGCGGGGAGCGCGACCTCGACGCGATCGCCCGCGCGTCGGGCCGGCCACGCCGCCACGGGCCTGCGGACGGGTGCGGCCGCCGGCGAGCCGTCGCGCACGTCGACCCGCCCGCCGTGCAGCGGGCACTCGAGGAGGAAGCCGCAGAGCCGCCCGCCGGCCAGAGGGGTGCGCGCGTGCGAGCACCGGTCGTCGAGCACGTACGGTACGCCGTCGACGTTGCACAGCAGGAGGTCGCGGCCGGCGACGTGAAACGGGATCGTTCGGCCGGGCTCGGGAAGTGATGCCGGCACCTCGACCCACGTCTCGGCGTGTCCGCTCAGCGCGGTTCTCCGTCGACGTAGTGCATCAGCGTGTCGTGGAAGTGGCGGATGCGAACCTCCTGCGCGCCCAGGTGCAGCTCGCGAAACGCTGCGGAGCGCATGCCGAGCTGGATGCGGGGCAGGTTGTACAGGTCCTCGTCGATCAGGTCGCCGCCCTCGACCTTGCCGGCACACGTTTCGCGCGCGCCGTCGAGGAAGAGCTTCGCGGGCCGCGGCACGTCCTGCGAGGGCGCGTTCACGAGGCTCAGGAAGTCGAAGAACATCCTGTTCGGGTCGTCCGGGTGGGGGCGGTGGGTGAACACCCAGACGAACATCGAGTGCGTGTTGAGGGTGAGGTTCGGGAACACCGTGTAGTGAAAGTCGTCGCACATCTGCGCGTCGCTGAGGCGCGAGAAGTCCGCGCCGGTCAGCGGCGCCATCGCGCGGACGGCGTCGGCGAAGGCGCGCCGCGCTTCGGCCTCCGTTCCCGCGAAGTCCTTGACGCCGACGCGCTCGAGGAAGAACTCCCGGATCTCCGGCGTGACGGTGCCCGCGCCCGGGTGGCGGAGACTCGCCTGCACTTCGGGAAAGATCATGCGGGTGTGCTTGTCGTAGCAGTCGTACTGCGTGCGCGTGTCGTCGCTGAACGCGATCGTCCACGGGTGCGTCGCGGAGATGTGATACGCCTCGTTGAACGCGTCCACCGACGTCTTCCAGTTGCACTCGATCGCGATCGTGCAGTCGAAGGCGATCTTCCAGCGTTCGAGTCCGTACGCGTCGAGGTGCTCGGAAACGACACCGAGGTAGTCGGCGAGCGACTCGACGTCGGGGTCGAGGCACACGAACACGAAGCCCGCCCAGGTGTCGCAGCGCACCGGCCGGAGACTCAGGCGGTCGCAGGGCGTTCCCTGCGGGAACGACTCGGCGTCGAGTGCTTCGAGCAGAGTGCCGTCGATGCCGTAACGCCAGCCATGGAAGAGGCAGGCGAACTCCGACGCATGGCCGCGACCCGGCTCGCGCAGCCGGTTGCCGCGGTGCATGCAGACGTTGTGGCGTGCCGCGATCGAGCCGTCGGCCTGGCGGACGACGAGCACCGACTCCGTCCCGATCTCGAAGGTGAAGTAGTCACCCGGCTCGACGACGTCCGACGTGCGTCCGGCCAGCAGCCAGACCTTCGTCCACATGCGCTGCCACTCCAGCGCCGCGAACGCGCGGTCGGTGTAGCGTTCCTTCGGTATCCCGTCGTGGCGCGCGCCTTCCGTGCTCGCGCCGCTGGTCGTCGTTGGCATCGCCCGCTCCTGCTCAGGGCCCCGAGATTCGACCATCGTGCGCCGCGACGCAACTCGCGCACCGCCGTGTGCGGCGGGCCGTCGACTACTCGCCGACGAAGTGCACGGCGATGCGGCGGCTGTGCGCCGCGTGGCGGTGCTCCCACACGTAGATGCCCTGCCACGTCCCGAGCTGCATCGCGCCGCCGTCGACCGGGATGGACAGCGAAGACTGCGTGAGCGCCGCGCGCACGTGCGACGGCATGTCGTCCGGACCTTCGGCGGTGTGGCGGAAGCGCGCGTCGCCGTCCGGAACGAGATGCGCAAAGAACGTCTCGAGATCACGCAGCACGTCGGGGTCGGCGTTCTCCTGGATCAGCAGGCTCGCCGACGTGTGCCGGAGCAGCAGCGTGAGGAGTCCGCTCCGCGCCCCGGTCGCGCGGAGCCAGCGCGCGACCTCGGCCGTGATCTCGATCAGCGCGCGACCGTGCGTCGCGATGCTCAGCTCGCCAAGCTCCTGTCGCACGGGGGATGACTAGGCGAGCACGCCGACCGCAGCAACCGCCCTCGTGCGACGAGCGTGGAGCGCGTCGGCTTCAGCCCGCCTTCGCGGCCTCGGTCTTCGCGGGCTTGCCGCGCTTGACGGTGCGGCGCCTGCGCGTCTTCCCCGGTGCGCGCTTCGCCGGCACGCCACCCGCATCGCCGCCCGTCTTCTCGTAGATGCCCTTGCTGACGCGGCGAACGCGCTTGGTCATCTCCCAGCGGTTCAGGGCCGGGTACACCTGGGGGCGGCCCTTCGCGGCCGCCCCGGGGTGCTTCATCACGTCCTCGACGCCGAAGCGCTTCGGCAGGAAGGCGAGCACGTCGTCCCACTTGACGCGCTTGCCGCCGGAGCGGCCGGGCGGGCGACCGGGACCGCGCGTCGCGGCCGCCCGGACTCCGCTTCCTGCGAGCTGCCGCCACTGGTGTAGCTGCCCACGAAGCTCGGTGAGCTCGCCCTCGAGCGAACGAATCTGACCTTCGAGCTGCTGCAGAACCTTAGCTGCCTGAGCGCGAATCGCGCCGAAGAAATCAGTCTTCTTGTCTCGGGGCATGCATTCCTCCTGTTCGATCTCCCGGGGACGACGACGTTGCAGATGTCGTGTCGGCTCTCCTAGCAATCGCGACTCGCGGCGCAACTTTAGGTCGGCTGGACGCGGAAATGAGTCGTCCGAAAGGTCGCCTGGACGAGCATAATGAGTCGTCCGAAGCACGAGCACATTACGAATGCGGCGCCGCCGGGAGGGGGCAAGCGCGCGGATCAGCTGCGCAATCCGGGCGCCTCGTGGCCGCTCTGAGCCACGTACTCGTGGTAGCCGCCGCCGTAGGGAAGGGCACCCTCGGGGGTCAGCTCGAGCACCCGGTTCGAGAGTGCGCCGAGGAAGCGGCGGTCGTGCGAGACGAACACCATCGTGCCGTCGTAGCCGCCGAGCGCCTCGACGAGCATGTCCTTGGTGTCCATGTCGAGGTGGTTCGTCGGCTCGTCGAGCACCAGGAAGTTGGGCGGGTCGTAGAGCATGCGCGCGAGGACCAGGCGCGCCTTCTCGCCGCCGGACAGCACGCGGCACGGCTTGTCGATCGAGTCGCCGGGGAAGCCGAACACGCCGAGCAGCGTTCGCAGCGAGCCGATCGAGGCGAGCGGAAACGCTTCCGAGAGCGTCTCCCAGACGCTCTTGGCCGGGTCGAGCACCTCCATCGAGTGCTGCGCGAAGTAGCCGAGCTTGACGCTCGCGCCGATCGAGACCGCCCCGCGGTCGGGCGCCGACACGCCGCCGACGAGCTTCAGGAGCGTCGACTTGCCGGCGCCGTTCACGCCCATCACGCACCAGCGCTCGCGGCGCCGGATCATGAGGTCGAGCCCGTCGTAGATGACCCTGCTGCCGAAGGCCTTGTGCACGCCGTCGAGCTTCGCGACGTCGTCGCCCGAGCGCGGCGCGGCGGGAAAGTCGAAGCGCAGCCGCTGGCGCTTGGCGGGCGGCTCGAGCTTCTCGATCTTGTCGAGCTTCTTGACGCGGGACTGCACCTGCGCGGCCTTCGCCGCCTGCGCCTTGAAACGCTCGATGAAGCGCATCTCCTTCGCCAGCATCGCCTGCTGGCGCTCGTACTGTGCCGCCTGCTGGCGCTCGGTGATCGCCCGCTGTTGCTCGTAGAAATCGTAGTTTCCGGAGTACGAGAAGAGCTCGCCACCGTCGATCTCGACGACCTTCGTCACGACGCGGTTCAGGAACTCGCGGTCGTGCGACGTGATGAGGAGCGCACCTTCGAAGCGTGCGAGCCAGCTCTCGAGCCAGACGATCGACTCGATGTCGAGGTGGTTGGTCGGCTCGTCGAGCAGCAGCACGTCGGGGCGCAGCAACAGGATGCGCGCGAGCGCCACGCGCATCTTCCAGCCGCCCGAGAGGTTGCCGACGTCCGCATCGACGACGTCCTCGGCGAATCCCAGCCCGGCGAGGATCTCCCGGGCGCGGCTCTCCAGCGCGTAGCCGTCGATCTCCTCGAAGCGCGACTGTGCGTGGCCGAGGCGCGTGAGCAGCTCCTCCATCTCGTTCACGCGCTCGGGGTCGGCGAGCGCGTGCTCGATGGCGCGCAGCTCGGCCATGATGTCGGACACCGGCCCCGCGCCGTCCATGGTCTCGGCGACGACCGACTTGCCGGCCATCTCGCCGACGTCCTGGCTGAAGTACCCGATGGTCACGCCGCGATCGATCGACACCTGTCCGTCGTCGGGAACCTCCTCGCGCGTGATCAGGCGAAAGACGGTCGTCTTGCCGGCGCCGTTTGGTCCGACGAGCGCCGCCTTCTCCCCGCGGTTCACGACCGCCGACGCCTCCAGGAAGAGGATCTGCCTGCCGTGCTGCTTGCTGATGGAGTCGAGACGGATCAAAGTGAAGTGCCCAGGAAGACGCGAAGGCGATGCGGAGACCACCCTCCGTAGCGAAAGCGCCGCCTCCGGGCACGCAGGCGGTCGCGGCTTTCTCCGAGCCTGCGGGCGTGCGATACCCCGCTGCGACGGCGATGGCAGCACGTACGGGGGACACCAGCAGGCCGGCGGCGGGCCGCGGCGGCGTGATCGGCCGCGGCTACGACGCGACCCAAGCTCTGGCCCACATCCGGACCGCGGATCCGCGGCTCGGCGCGTTCGTCGACCGCCACGGCGCGTTCGCGATGCAGCGCAAGGTGACGAGCAGCACCTTCGCCTCGCTCGCCGAGGCGATCGTCTACCAGCAGCTCAACGGCCGCGCCGCGGCGACGATCTTCGCGCGCTTCACGGCGCTCTACCCCGGGCGCCGCCCACCCGCTGCCGGGGACGTGCTCGCGACACCGGACGAGTCGCTCCGCGCGGTCGGCCTGTCGCGCAACAAGATTCGCGCGATCCGCGACCTCGCCGAGCGTACGCTGGAGGGCCGGGTTCCGAGCGTCGCGACGCTGCGCCGCATGCGCGACGACGACATCGTCGTATGCTTGACGGAGGTGCGGGGCATCGGGCGGTGGACGGTGGAGATGCTGCTCATCTTCCGTCTCGGCCGGCCCGACGTGCTGCCGGCCGACGACTACGGCGTGCGCAAGGGGTTCGCCGTCGTCCACCGCAAGCGCACCTTGCCGACCCCGGCCGAGCTGCTGCGCCACGGCGAGCGCTGGCGCCCGTATCGCTCGGTTGCGAGCTGGTACCTCTGGCGCGCGGCGGACGGCGCGCCGCGCATCCCGCACGAGGGGCCGCGCGAGTCGTCCGCCGCGGCGAGATCTCAGCGGCGCTGACCGCGGGACTCCTCGGCCTCGCGCGCGCAGTCGATGCAGACCGTCACCTCGGGCATCGCCTGGAGGCGCGTGGCCGCGATCCGGCCGTCGCAGCTCACGCAGCGACCGTACGTGCCGGCATCGAGGCGGGCGAGGGCCGTGTGCAGCCGCGCGACCAGCGCGCGGTTGTCGGCGTCGAGCGCCTCGAGCACCTGGTCGTTCTCGAGGACGATCGCGTTCTCGTCCCAGTCGGCCTCGAGGGGCGTTCTCTCGCGTCGCAGGTCGCCCTCGATCTTCGCGTTGCGCTCGAGGACCTCGCGAATCCTGGTGCGCAGCTGCTCGCGGATCGCGTCGTGGTTCATGCGTCACCCCTCCTGCGCGGCGTGGTTCGGCTCGTAAACGCTGTACAGATGCACCGGGATCCGGAGGTCGCCGAGGTGGTGCTCGATGAGCGGCCGCACGTCGTCCCAGGCGAGCCGCCCGACGCCCGTCGCCAGCCTCGGCAGGGCGGCGCTCGCGAAGCCCTCCTTGTCGATCGTCTTGCGGAGAGCGCGGAGGGCCGCGTTCACGTGCTCGAGGTGCGCCGTCCCGGGACGCGCGCCGTGGCCGTAGGCCGCCGTCTGCGTGAACAGGTTCGCGATCCGCACGCCCGGACCGCCCCACAGCCAGAGCTCGCCCTCGGCGGGGTGGCTCACGCGGCAGAAGTGCCGGAAGTCCTTGTACAGCGACGGCCAGCGCTCGCGCAGCGCGAGCGCCAGGCCGCTCGAGAAGTCGTCGTTCGGTGCCACGCCGTGCGCGACCACGTCGGCCCTCGAGAGCAGGATGTCGCCATGGACCTCGCGAATCATGTCGTCTCCTGCGGTCTCTTCCCGTCCGCGAAACCCGGACGCAGGTGGAATTCCCATGCGCGCGGATCGCCACCTGCGGGACCGCGATTCGTCCGTCGCTGCCCGGGGGAGCAGCAATCGCAGGGCCACGACGCGCTGCGCCGGGCTGGCGCAGCGTCCGGCGGTCGCGCTTGCGTGGCCGCGTCGCCCCGTCGAGGCTTCTGCGGTGCGTGGGCGGGGGGCATGAGCGCGGCAACCGGGGAACACCGCGTCCTGATCCTGTTCGCGCACCCGGCGCTGCACCGCTCGCGCGTGAATCGCGCCCTGGTGCGCGCGGTGCGCGACGTCGAAGGCGTGACCTTTCGCGATCTCTACGAGCTGTACCCGGACTGCGACGTCGACAAGGCGCACGAGCAGGAGCTGCCGCTGCAGCACGACCTCCTCGTCCTGCAGCACCCGTTCTACTGGTACAGCGCGCCCGCGCTGGTGAAGCAGTGGATCGACGTCGTGCCGGAGCACGGCTGGGCCTACGGCGCGAAGGGCAACGCGCTGTGCGGCAAGACGATGCTCAGCGTTCTCAGCGCCGGCGGCGGCGCGAGCGCCTACACGCGCGAAGGCGTGAACCGGGACACGATGATCGAGTTGCTGGCGCCGCTCGCGCAGACGGCGCGGCTCTGCGGCATGGAGTACCTCCCGCCGTACGTGCTGCACGGGACGCACGCGCTCGACGACGGCGAGATCGAGCGATCTGCGGCGGAGTACCGGCGCGTCGTCGAGGCATTGCGCGACGGCCGCGCGGACCTCGATGCGGCGCGTGCGGGAGCCTACTTCAACCACGACCTCGGCGCCGTGCTGCGGAGCTGAGCGTGCCGCAGGACCTCTTCTTCCAGGCGTTCGTCTACCTCGCCGCGGCGGTCGTCTCGGTGCCGATCGCGAAGCGCCTCGGGATGGGCGCGGTGCTCGGCTACCTCGTCGCGGGTGTCGCGATCGGACCGTTCGGCCTCGCGCTGCTCGGCGCCGGCTCGCAGGACATCCCGCACTTCGCCGAGTTCGGCGTGGTGATGATGCTCTTCGTGGTCGGCCTCGAGCTCGAGCCGTCGCGGCTGTGGCGGCTGCGCGGCGCGTTGCTCGGCCTGGTAGGCCTGCAGGTGCTCGGCACGGCGCTCGCGATCTGCGCCACCGCGGTCGCGCTCGGCGTGGCGTGGCGCCCGGCGCTCGCGGCGGGCTTCATCCTCGCGATGTCGTCGACCGCGATCGTCCTGCAGTCGTTGAGCGAGAGGGGTCTGCTGAAGACCGAGGCCGGCGAGCGCGCGTTCGCGGTGCTGCTCTTCCAGGACATCGCCGTGATCCCGCTGCTGGCGCTGCTGCCGCTGCTCGCGAGCGCGGCCGCGCAACCGCACGCCGCCGGCGCGGCCGACCACGGACCGGTCTGGGTCGAGACGCTGCCGGCATGGGGGCGCGCGCTGGTCACGCTCGGCGCCGTGGGCGCGATCGTCGCCGGCGGGCGCTGGCTGGTGGGACCGCTGTTCGGCGCGATTGCGCGCACGCGGCTCCAGGAGCTGTTCACCGCGGCGGCGCTGCTGCTCGTGGTCGGCATCACGCTCCTCATGACGCGGGTCGGGCTCAGCCCCGCGCTCGGTACCTTCGTCGCCGGCGTGGTGCTCGCGAACAGCGAGTACCGCCACGAGCTCGAGAGCGACATCGAGCCGTTCAAGGGGCTGCTGCTCGGGCTGTTCTTCATCGCGGTCGGTGCGTCGATCGACTTCGGCCTGGTCGGTGAGCGCGCGCCCCTGGTGTCGGGTCTCGTCGCCGGCCTCGTCGCCGTCAAGTTCCTCGTCCTGCTCGCGCTCGGGCGCGCCTTCCGCATGCGGCTCGACCAGAACCTGCTCTTCGGGCTGGCACTCGCCCAGGGGGGCGAGTTCTGCTTCGTGCTGCTGTCGTTCGCGGTGCAGAACGCGATTCTCGACGGCACGACCGCGAACGTGCTCGTCGCGACGGTGCGCTGTCGATGGCGGCGACGCCGCTGCTCCTGCTGGCGCACGAGAAGCTCCTGCAGCCGCGCTTCGGCGTCGCGACTCGCCCCGCGCGCGACGCCGACGAGGTCGACGAGCAGGGCACGGTGATCCTCGCCGGGTTCGGGGCCTTCGGGACGATCGTGGGGCGCCTGCTCGTCGCGAATCGCGTGCCGACGACGATCCTCGACTTCGACCCCGACCACGTCGACCTGCTGAACCGCATCGGCATGAAGGTCTTCTACGGGGACGCGTCGCGCCTCGACCTGCTGCGCGCGGCGGGCGCCGAGACGGCGCGGCTGATGGTGCTGTCGATCGGCGACCCTGCCAAGACGCTCGAGATCGTCGAGACCGTGCGCCGGCACTTTCCGCAGCTGCGAATCCTCGCGCGGGCGCACACGCGACAGGAGGCCTACGACCTGCTCGGCGCGGGCGTGGACGACGTGTACCGGGAGTCGCTCGACACGTCTCTGCGCATGGGCGTCGATGCGCTGCGGATGCTCGGCCGGCGCGCGACGCAGGCGCATCAAGCGGCACGGACGTTCCGCCGCCACGACGAGCGCGCGGTCCGGGTGCAGGCCCGGATCGAGGACGACGGGGAGTTCCGCGACAGCGCCTCGAAGGCGATCCGCGCGCTCGAGGAGCTGCTGCTGCGCGAGCTCGAGGGAGAATCCGACGCCGGCGACTCCTCCTGGGACTCGGAGTCGCTCCGTCGTGAGCACGCCGAGCGCGGCTGAGCCGTTCGGCCTCCTCCGGACTCCGGGGGCCGCTGGCGCTTCTTCTCGTGGCGGGCCGTGCGCCGCTCGCGCGGCCAGCGGGCCCGCCCGACGCTTCGGAGTGACGCCGCACGCTACCCGACCGACGTGCTGCCCCGCGACTTCGCGGAGGCCAGCGTGACCACGGCGTACGCGCCGCCGTAGGCCACCGTGCGCGACGACCGCGCGTACGCCTGCGTCGCGCGCGGCCGGTCAGCGGCACGCGGCGAGCACGCGTCGCGCGCAGCAGGCGGCGACGGCCATGATGGGAATCTGTGGATTGACGCCGAGGCTGGTGGGGAACACGCTCGAGTCGGCGATCCACAGCCCGTCGATCTGGTGGTGGCGGAAGTCGGGCCGCACGACGCTCGTCCGCGGGTCGCGTCCCATGCGGCAGGTACCGAACATGTGCGTGATCGCCGAGGTGTAGGCGGCGGGGCGCGACGGCCCGTCGCGCTCGAGATCCGCCAGCACGGCGGGCGACGTGACGTGCGGTGCGAAGCCACGAACGCCGGGGTGCACGACCTCGGCGCCCGCTGCGAGCATCATCTCGCCGAGGATCCGGAGCCCGCGGCGGAAGCGCTGCACGTCGAGCGCGCTGGGCGTGAAGGTGACGACGGCCCGCCCCGCGATGCTGCGCACGCGGCCGCGAGCCTCGGCGCGCACCGCGGCCCCCCAGTCGAGCCAGTGCGCCCTGTCGGCGATGCTGCGCGCGAGGTCGCGTCCGACGCCCTCGAGCCGTGCCGCGAGGACGGTCAGGTCGAAGCCCAGCGCCTCGAACTTGAGCCCCTCGCCGCGCAGCCCCGTGACCTCGTGGCCCTGCGTCGCGCCCTCCCACATGCGCACCGGCTCGCGGAAGCGTCCCGCCAGCGACACGCCCGGGTGGCACTGGAAGTTCTCGCCGACCGGCCCGTGCGCGATGCGGTTCCGGAGCAGCAGGGCGGGAGTCTGCACCGCGCTCGCCGCGAGGACGATCGCGTGCCGTGCCCGGAGCCGGACCGGGCCGCCGCCGCGCGCGCGCCCGCAGACCTCGCCGGCGCGACCGCCGGACCGCACGATCTCGCGCGCCGCGACGTCGCTGAGCAGCGTCGCACCGTGCGCCAGCGCGTCGGCGAGCAGCGTCACGTCGGCCGACTGCTTGAAGCCGTGCGGGCAGCCCTGCAGGCAGCGGCCGCTGCCGGTGCAGCCGCGAACGTTGCGCCGGGTGGGGCGGTGCGCGAGCCCGAGCGCGTCGGCGCCCTGCGCCATGAGGAGGTTCTTCCGACCGGCGACGGCCGGCTCGGTCGGTGCGACGCCGAGGCGCGCCTCGAGCTCGTCGGTGAGCGCCTCGAGCTCGTCCCACGCCAGCGCGTCGCGCAGCGACGGATCGGCGGCGCACCAGGCGTCCCAGACGTCGCGCGGCAGGCGCCAGCAGATCGCCCCGTTGATCGGCGAGCTGCCGCCGACCATGCGCCCCTGGAGGTACGGGATCGGGGCGGCGCCGAGCACGACCGACGCGCCCATGTCGCGGTAGAGCCGCGACATGGCACCGAACGCGCTCGCCGGCGCGTCCTCGGGCTGAACCCACGGCCCTTCCTCGACGACGACCACGCGTGCACCCGCACCGGCGAGCTCGCGCGCCGCGCTGCTTCCGGCGGGGCCGCTGCCGATCACCACGACGTCGGTCTCGAGGTCGAGCGCGCGCGTGACCTCGGCGCCGGCGACGTGGCTCACCGGCCGGTCTCCGTCGCGCTGCGGTCCGGCGCGCGCGCCACCGCCTGAACGTGCGCGTCGTCGAAGTAGGCGAAGCAGGCGACCAGCTTGACGACCAGCAGCAGCGCGTCGCCACCGGGCAGGTGTGCGCTGCGCCGCAGCACGTCGTCGCGCGCGCCGTCGTCGAGTCGCGCGAAGGTCGTGCGGTGCCCGAGGACGAGCGGGGCCGCGGCGCCGAGGAGCCAGGTCGCCGCGCGGAAGCCGAGGCGCAGCGTCCACGGCGCGGAGCTCGTGAACCGTTCCCAGAAGACGCGACGGTCGAGCTCCGCCATTGCCGGCAGCCCGCTACCCGGGGCGGGAATCATCGCGTCGAGCAGCGCGTCGCGCGTGCGCGCCTCGAAGAAGAGCGGCATCCTCGGCCGGCATCGAAGCAGCCCGGCTCCGGGGAAGGCCGGAGCCGGGCTGCCCCGGAAGAGCGCGGCTTCGCGCTCAGCCGTTGCGATCGAACTCGAGGACCTGCTGGAACGTCGGCCGGTTCGTCGTCGGGAAGCGGTCGGGCAGGACGTTCGGGACGAACCCGGTCGTCGCGGCGTCCTTGCGCCACAGCGACGGATCGGCTTCGCCCTGCTCCGCGGCGAGGCGCTCGACCGTGTCGTGCAGCACCTGCCACAGCGAGGCACTGCACGCCGCGATCGAGCCACGGCCGCAGTACCTGAGGTTGAAGCGACCCCGGACCGGCTCGCCGAGCAGCGTGCGCAGGTCCTTGTCGACGTACGACGCACCGTCGGTGCCGTTCAGGCCGCGAATGCTGTTGAGCTGGTCGACCAGGTCGCCGAACACGGGTGCCAGCACCGCCTCGACGAGCGGGCGGAACACGGCGTCGAAGACGACGGGGCCCGCGTCGTCGAACTTGCCGTCGGCGTCGACGTCGATGCGCGGCGCGTCGCGCTCGACCCAGTCGTCGAGCAGGTCGACCACCTGCCGGTCGCGCGGGCTCGGCGCCTCGCGGCGGCGCAGCACGCGGCTGATCACCGGCCACACCGACGAGCGCACGTCCTCGGTCGCGGCGCGGTTCATGACGCCGACGACGTCGGTGAGATCCACGTCGTCGGGCCACTTGTCGAAGCTCTCCACGCGATGCACCGAGCCGTACGGCTCGTCGTCGCCGTGCATGAAGCCGGGTGCCGACTGGTTGTTCCAGTTCAGGAGCAGGCCGTTGGGACCGCTCACGTCGTGCGGGTGCTCGCGCTCCCGGAGGTAGCCGAGCCACTCGAACGCGCCGGTGCCGAGCGTCGGCAGGCGCCGGTCGAGGCCGCGCGGGCGGCGCGGCAGCCGGCCGGAGGTGAAGAAGGCCGTGTTCCGCCGCGAGGCGTACGCCCAGTTGAACGTGAAGCCGAACTGGTTCGCCGTCTCCCAGAAGCGCGTCGGGCTGCTCGCGCGGCCCTCGGTCATGCGCTTGAGGGCGATCAGGTTGAGCGCGTCGCGGCCGAACGTCGAGCGGCGGCGCGACAGCGCGTAGGGCTTGCCGTTCACGGTGGCCGTGGCGAACACGCCGCCGTGCACGGTCTTCTGGAAGACCAGCGGCGTGTCACCGAGCCGGCCTGCGTCGAAGGTCTCCATCGCGACGCAGCGGCCCTTGAACACGTAGTGCTGCGACGCGCGCGTCGGGGTGCCGCGGCGCGGCTCGCAGAGCTCCTCCACGTAGACGTCGCGGACGTCGTGGCCCGCCGACGTGAGGCTCCACGCGTAGTCCTCGGTGCGCCCGATCAGGATGTACATCGCCATGCCGGGGACGGCGACGCCCTGCGCCTTGATGCCAGGCGCCTCGAGGTGAATCTGCTGCACGATCTCGGGATAGTAGTAGCCGAGCTGCGGGCCCATCACCGCGAGCGTGTTGCCGCTCGCCGAGCGTGCGGGCGACGCGAGGAGGAAGTTCGACGCCCGGCGTCGCGATGGCGCCGCCGCCGCCTCGGCGCCGGTCTGGCGCGGGTCGATGCTCTCGATCGAGCCGGCATCGAGGACGACCGAGCCCGTCACCGGTCCGCCGGTGAGCGGGCCATAGCTGAAGCGGCGCCGGATGGTCGCGGGCGCCTCGGGGTCCTCGGCGAGCATGACGTCTTCCCACGCATCGCGGCCGCGCTTGTGTCCCAGCCTGTCCTGCAGCCTGGCGAGCAGGTCGGAGTTCGCCGCCTCGCCGCCGCCGCCCGCGCCGAAGATCGAGCCGATGAACGCGGTGACGGCGATCACGTCGTTGACGGTCGCGGGCGCGTCGGCGATGCCGTTGGCCGCGTTGTAGGCGTTGATGCCGTCGGCATAGGCCTGCGCGTCGGAGAGCACCTCGCGCCCCTCGGCGCCGTACTCGCTGCGCAGCAGCTCCACCTGCTCGCTGACCAGCGCCTCCGCCGCCGGGCTCGGCGTGAAGCTCTGCACGCTGGTGACGAGCGAGAACGCGTCGATGTTCGGCACGTCGGCGACCGCGACGCGTGCGGGATTGCGGCCGATGCGGAGCAGCAGCTCGCGATCGCGCGCCGATGCCCAGCCGGCACCGAACGCCATGTCCTCGCGGGTCTCGCCGTAGACGTGCGGGATGCCGTACGAGTCGTAGATCAGGCTCAGCCCGGGGCGCCCCGTGGTCTCCGCGCGGGCCGGCGCGATCGGCTGGAAGTCCTCGGGCAGGAAGTACCGCTCGATGTCGGCCAGCGTGATGTCGTCGCGCAGCGGCGTCAGGCCCGCATAGAGCGGCAGCTGGTCGCGCGAGTTCTCGTTGAACGGCAGGCCGCCGTAGTTGCCCGGCGGGAGGATGTAGCCCGCGACGTCTGCGGCGGCCGCCGGGGCGGCGAGAAGCAGAAGCGCTGCGAGCGAAAAGGACAAGCGGTTGATCACGGGGTCTCCCTTCGACGGGATGGCCTACACCGCGCCGGGTTGCAGGGGCAAAGCCAATCCTTACGGCTGGCAACCCGGGTGCGGATTCCCCGCGGACGGGCACCTCCGTCGCCCCCGCCCCCGCCGCCGCGGGAACGTCGAGACCCTCCCGCAGAGAGGTGACGCCATCTCGCCGGCGGTGTACCAGGCTCGCGCCCGATGCGGCACCGGATCCAGACCCTCCTCGCGGTGGCGGCCGCGCTCGCCGCCGGATGTGCACCGCTCGTCGCGAGCTTCGGCGTCGGTGGCGACGAGCCGGAGAGCTTCGTGCTCGCCGTCTCGGCTGGCGAGGCGCGTCGCGCGTACGAGCTGGTCTGCCCGGCTCTCCGGTTCGCGGTCCCCTTCGAGGCGTTCCGCAGCAGCGTCGAGGCGAACCCGTTCCTCGCGGCTGCGACCGGCGTGACGATCAACAGCTACGAGTCGGGCGGCGGGCTCGCCGTCGTGCAGCGCGGCTGGCTCGACGCGACGAGCGGCGTCACCGCGGCGAGCTTCTACCTCTCGAAGGACGGTGACGGCTGGTGTCTGACGGGCGTGGAGATCGGCGGCACGCCCGCGCTGCCGGCCCCCGGTACCGCGGCGGCCGGCGGCGACCGGGTCGCAGCGCCGACCGACCGCGCCCGGCTCGCGCCGGCACTGCGCAGCGAGGCCTATCGTGCCTACGGCCTCGCCAACCCCGCGACGCGCCGCTACCGGATGACGAGCGGCGGTGCGCAGCCCGCGGTCGGCGCGCAGCGCGCGGACCTGCTCGAGGTCGGTCCGGCCGCGGCCCGATTCCGCATCGTGCGCGTCGGCGGGCTCGCGCCGCTGGGCTCGCTCGAGGTCTCGCTCGAGCGGGACGGCGTCCATCTCGTCGCGTCGTCGCAGGGCACGGTCGAGGAACGCGCGCTCATCCTGCCCGCGACGCTCGCGACCGGCGCCACCTGGCAGAGCGCGTACGTGATCGGCCGCGATGCGACTGCGACGCGCTACCGCGCGACCGACGTGGTCGAAGGCCGCGAGCGCGTCGTGACGCCGGCAGGAGACTTCGACACGATCCGGGTCGTCTCGAACGCGACCCTCGAGGTCGGAGCGACCCGTGCCACGGTGCGCACCGTGGTGTGGTACGCGCTCGACGTCGGCTCGGTCCGCACGGAGAGCGCGACCACCGTCGAGGGCGAGACGACGCAGGTCGTCGTGGAGCTCGTCGCGGTCGAACCGAGCTCGTGACCGCGGTCACGACGCGGTCACGCGGGTCGTCGTCTCCCGCGCGACCCACGACCGCCACGGACCGGCCGGGGGCGCCGCTCGTGTGACTGGGCCCGCCGGCCGTGGGCAGGCGTCTCGGGGCCGGAGGATGGCGTCGGCGCCCGGCGTGCTATCCGTCGATCTCTCATGTCGATCGTCACCGACTGGCTCGCGTACGCCGGCTTACGCGTCGCCCTGCTTCCCTTCCAGCTGTCGTCGATCCGGGTCGCGCGCAAGCTGGGCGCTGCGCTGGGCCTGGTCGCCTACTGGGTCGCGCCCGTGCGCAAGAAGCTCGTCGCCCGGAACATCGGCTACTTCTTTCCCGACTGGGATCCGGCGCGTCGGGAGCGTCTCGTGCGCGAGGCGTACCGGAACCTGGGGCTCGCGCTGGCCGACTTCGCCGTCGGATCGCGCTTCCGTCCCGAGAACGTCGACCAGTTCATCAAGCTCGAGGGCGCCGAGCACTATGCGGCGGCGCACGCGCACGGCGGACAGGTCATCCTGTTCGGTGCGCACCAGGCGATGTGGGAGTGGGCGCAGTGCGTGCGCCACTGGTGCCACGGCGACGCCGTCTACTGCATCGGCAAGCGCATCCACAACCGCTTCGTCGACGACTACGTCAAGCGCAAGCGCAGCGTGTTCGGCGTCGAGATGATCAGCAGCCGCGGCGCCATCGCGTCGCTCGAGGCGCGGGGTGAGACGGACCCCACCGCCAACTTTGCCTTCTTCGTCGATCAGCGCGGCTCCAAGGGAAAGGGCGTCTGGATCGAGGTCGCGGGCCGTCCGGTGGCGGCGATGCCGGGGCCGGCGATCATGGCGCTGCGCGGCAAGCTCCCGCTGATCCCGTCGCAGTTCATCCGCACCGACTTCGGCATGATCCTGCGCTTCCACGCGCCGATCGTTTACGAGCCGACGGGCGACGACGCGGTGGACATCCAGCGGCTCATGCAGCTCGTCAACGACCACGTGACGAGCTGGATCCGCGAGCACCCCGAGTCGTACTTCTGGATGCACAATCGCTTCAACGTCCACGCTGCCGAGCAGGAAGCGAACGACGCGTTCGCGCGATCCATCGCGCGCACCGCACCGGAGGCCGCGTCGCCGCCGGGTTGACGCGGCGGCATCTCGGGTACGCCGTGCCCGGAGCGGCCCGGGGGGTCAGCCGGGCGCCATGCGGACGGTGCGCCGTGACAGGACGACGTCGGGTGACCCCTCGGGCGTGATCTCGATGCGATACGAGCCGCCGGCGGCGAGCTCGGGCGCCGTGATCCGCAGCGTGCGCGTCACGCGCTCGCCGCGGGCGAGCGCCACGGGCAGCATCCCCCGCGCAGGCGAGGTGGCGACCAGGGCCCCGTCGTCGTCGTACCAGCGAGCGGTAAGCGGGATGGGCTCCATGGTCGGATGACGAAAGGCCGCGCTGCTGCCGTTCTCGAAATCGAGCTCCACCGCCGTCGCCGGCGGAGCGACGACTGCCGACGGGAGATCCGTCCGGTCGCGATCGTCGCGCAGCGCGATCGTGTCCAGCGTCGTGGCGACCGGGACCGGGCTCGACAGGGTGAAGCGAACCAGCCGGTCGGCCTCGCCGACCCGTGTGATTCGCATCGGGTCATCGAGCAGCGGCGCCAGCTCGAGCAAGCGGGGAGCGCCGAGGTGCCGGTGATGAACGAGGATCGTGCGGAAGCCCATCGCGTACAGGGCGTCCGCCGCGGCAACGTCGGGGAGGCGGTCGGCGAGCCGCGTCACCTCTGCCTCGAGCGGGCTCGTGAACGAGTTGTAGCAGGCCGCCACCGGTCGCCGGTGGTAGGCGGCGAGCACGAGGGATTCCGGTACGTCGCGGAGCTTGTGCCGTTGCGGATCGCCGAACGGGAGATTCAGGACCGCACCTTCCGGGAGGTCGCGCAGCAGGGCGCGCACCTGCGGCGACGGTGCGATTCGATAGGCTGCCAGCCGCGCCGATCGGATGGTCAGGGTTGCCGTCGGGTCGTACGCCTCGAGAAGGACGCACAGGCTCAGTCCGGCCGCGGCCGCCAGGCGCCACCGGCCGCGCAGCCACCCGAGGATCACGGACGCGCCGTAGGCGGCGAGAAACGCCGCCACCAGATAGACGCCGAAGCGGAGCGAGGCGAGGACGCGGACAGCGTCGAGGCCGGGCACGACGCTCTCCAGCAGGGAGAGGGGGTTGGGCACCACCCAGCGGAGCAGCGGCAGGCGGAAGGGGCGCATCGTCGTCGCTGCGACCACGAGCCCGGCGACGGCGAAGGGGATCCGCGGATCCTCGCCTGCGCGGCAGCGCGGCCCGCGCAGGCGATCGGCGAGCCCGAGCAACGCGAGCACCAGCGCCACGAGGCCGATCGAGGACGGCCTGCCGGGAAGATAGTCCGCCAGCGGCACGAGCAGGGTGAAGGTGCGGCCCTGCAGCAGCCCCCAGCGATCGCGCGCCTGCAGATAGGGACCGAGCACGAGCATCGCCGCGCCAGCCGAGACCAGGCCGACCGCGACCAGCTTGGGCAGCAACGCGCGCAGCGCCCCCCGGTGGCGAACGAGCAGCGTGAGCCCGTAGGTGCCGCCGAGAATCGCCAGGGCGAGCACCTGATAGAAGCTCTCGAGGAGCTGCAGCACGATGGCCAGTGCGAGGGCGCCCGCGTCGCGCCAGCGCTGCCGCGCGAAGAGCTGGTGGGCGAACAGCAGCGCCGGCGGCGTCCACAGGTTGCCGTGCACGAACGGGTGAGCGGGATTGCCGAGCCGTGCCGCGCTGAACGCGAACAGCATGCCGGACACGAATGCCGCCGGAATGCTCCGGGTCCAGTAGAGCGCGAGCGCGTACATGCCGAGCGCCGTGATCCATACCGACAGGACCACCGCCGCGTTGTAGCCCAGGACCGGGTCGCGGGTGGGGAGATAGGCGGGGAGCGCGAGCAGGCTCTCGCCGAACATGTGCTCGCCGAGGGTGTACGATTCGCGCAGCGGGTAGCAGAATCCGAAGCCGGCGAGCGCACCCGGGCCGCGCAGCGCCTTCTCGATGTTGGACGCGATCCCGGCGACGACGAATCGCTGGTCCGCCTGGTACAGCATGCCCGTCGTCGTTCCGACCATCGCAGCCGGCAGCGGCACCAGATCGCCGGGGGCGGCGAGGATCGAGCGGTGCACGAACAGCGAGAGCGCGAGATACGCCGCGGCGACCAGCACGTGGGCGACGCGGCTCGGGCGCGGGGTCGAGGCCTCGGTCGGGCTCATGCTCGATGCTTCATGGTACGGGGTCCGAGACCTCGCTGTTTCGTCGTACGGAATCCGACGCCTCGCTGCCTGGTCGTACGGAATCCGACACCGATCAAGCCGGACCCGCATGCTCGGCGGATCCGGCAGCGCGCAGCCACGCGCCGCTGCGTTGCGCAGGAGCCTGCTCGAGGGCGTGCGGCGGCGCAGGAGCCTGCTCGAGGGCGTGCGGCGGCGCAGGAGCCTGCTCGAGGGCGTGCGGCGGCGCAGGAGCCTGCTCGAGGGCGTGCGGCGGCGCAGGAGCCTGCTCCCGGGCCTGCGTCGGCTGGCGTCGACGCTGGCAGTGACCGGCACGCCGTGGTAGCCGCCTCGCCAAGCTCAGGCTCCAACCAGATGCCGTGCCGAGGTCGACGCCGCGCAGGCGACCACACGACCCCGCGCGCACGACACGAACGCCGAGGAGGCACAGCCATGTCATTGCGCATCAACGACACCGCGCCGAACTTCCGGGCGAAGACCACCAGGGGCGAGATCGATTTTCATGCGTGGATCGGCGACAGCTGGGCGCTGCTCTTTTCCCACCCCAAGGACTTCACGCCGGTGTGTACCACCGAGCTCGGCTACCTCGCACGCATCGAGCCCGAGTTCACCAGGCGGAACACGAAGCTGATCGGCCTCTCGATCGACCCGGTCGAGGACCACGACAGGTGGGCGAAGGACGTCGAGGAGACACAAGGGGCGGCGATCCAGTACCCGCTGATCGGCGACACCGACCTCGCCGTCGCGAAGCTCTACAACATGCTCCCGGCCGACGAGGCCGGCACCTCGGCGGGCCGCACGGCGGCGACCAACGCCACGGTGCGCTCGGTCTTCATCATCGGGCCCGACAAGAAGATCAAGCTGATGCTGACCTACCCGATGACGACCGGTCGCAACTTCGACGAGATCCTGCGCGTCCTCGACTCGATGCAGCTCACCGCCCGGCACAAGGTCGCGACGCCGGTGAACTGGAAGCAGGGTGAGGACGTCATCATCGCGGGCTCGGTCAGCGACGACGAGGCGAAGACGATCTACCCCGCCGGCTGGAAGTCGCCGAAGCCCTATCTCCGCATCGTCAAGCAGCCGCAGTGAGGCTGCGCGCCGCGGAGGTGCGCGCTACCAGCGGCGGATTCGTCGATGGAGGTTCCGCGCCCCGAGGTAGAGGCTCCGCGAAGCGTGCCGCGCGAGCACGCCGTGCAGAGCGCCGGTGATCCGCTCGACCATCTGCGCCCTGGCCAGATCGGGTCCGATTCGCTCGTCGTAGGCGCGGCGGTAGCGGAGGACCTCCTCTCGCGTCTGCGCCCGGCCGTTGTCCGCGACCTTCCCGACGGTGTTGCTGAAGTCGGGGCGATACAGCGACTCGACACCGTGCAGCGTCGTGCGCATGAAGTTGCCCATCAGCAGCTCGTCGAAGGTCTCGTGTCGAACGCTCGCGAGCAGGCTCGCTCGCGGAACCTCGAAGCTGATGCCCCGATCGCGAGGCCCCCTGAGGTCGACGCTACGCTCCACTCCGCCGGCCCGCACGCGGATGAACCCGAAGTGGTCGTGGAGCATCTCCTTGCGCTGGAAGTACTCGGCCACCTCCAGCCATTCGCCTGACTCGAGCGGATCGCTCCAGCTGTCGCCGAACGCTTCGGGAGGCCGGATCGTCGGCTCCGTCCTGGCGATCCCCAGGCTCGTGTTCTCGCCGCTGGTGCAGTCGAGGAAGCCGTAGGGCGGGACGAGCTCCGCGAACCGGGAGTCGAAGCCGCGACTCGCGATCGCCACGTCGGCGACGTAGTCGTTCGCCCACGCGGAATCGCTGCGCTGGTAGCAGTGGTAGAAGCTGAACGGCATGGCGTGGGTCACGCCGAAGCGACGCGCCGTGGCGCTGAGATCGCGACCTGCAAGCCGATCGGGATCGACGTGGACGGGCAGCGCTCGGCGGCCTTCCTCGTCGAAGAAATTGATCATGTCGCCCACGCCGAGTCCGGCTGCCTTGACGAGGTAGCTGGCGGGATACGGCTCGATCAGGCGCCGCAGCAGCGGACGAAGCCCGCGCGCAAAGCCGTCGTTGACGTTGACGATCAGCCTTCCGCCGATGTCGATCAGCAGCACGGCGTCCTGTGCCGCGTCGCCCAGGCAGAGGATCTTGACGAGCTTCGACAGCGGCACCCACTCGCCGTGCGGCAGGACGCGAACGTCGTAGCCGAGCTCGCGCAGGTCCCGCGCGATGCGCCCGCCGACGTGGTCCGGCAGCAGGATCTTGCGGGCCCGGAAGTGCGGCAGCGACGCTGCGTTCAGGTGATCCGAGTGCCCGTGCGAGAACCACACCCAGGGTGCCGCGAGGATCTCGCGCTGCTCGGACTCGGGGATCGGATAGAGAAGTCCCCAGCTCCCCAGGCACGCGCCTTCCGGCTCGCCGAGCCAGGGGTCGGTCGCGAGCAGGGGGGCCTCGTCGTAGACCAGGATCGTGGCGTTGCCGAGAGTCTTGATGCCGAGCAAGAGGTGGTCCCCGCGTTCGTTCCACTGCACTCGAGAAGACGGCGAACTCCAGCTGCGCACGGTTGCGATGGTGGCCGAGCAGGCCCGCCCGCGTGCGCTCGACGCAGAGCAGGGCGGCGCCCGCCTCGTCGCGATCTTTGCGTCGTCGCGGGACTGTCCCGCACTCTGGGCAAGATTGCGCGCGAAGCTGGTGATGCGCATCGCGCCGGCGCTGCGGACGGGTCTCGCTCGCGTCCGCTTCGCCCGACCGAAACCCCCGGAACGTAACGTCTTGCAAGTTCGGAGGAACAGATTGCGAAAGGGGGGAACTTGAACCCCTCGGAAAGCTCGGAGGGACGGCGCCTCGCGGCGCGCGGAGGCGAGTTGCTGCGCGAGCGAGCGAACCATCCGGTCTGCGTCAATCGAAAGGCGCGAAAGGCCTCCGCCATCCCGCGGCACCGCGAGATCGACGAGCATCTGGCCCGGAAGATCTGTCGAGTGGCGGCCCCGGTGATCATCACCGTCTTGCCTTCGATGTCTGCCCTGCGGGGAGCATGTCGCATGGATTGCGCGCCGGCCTCACGCAGACGACGATCGTGTCGTGCCTGCGCCCCGCCGTCGTCCGACGGCACAGGTCGGCCTCCGTGCCGGGTCGTGACCTGGCGTCCGGTGCGGTTGCGCCGGCGGAGTGCCGAGGAGGAGTCGTCGATGGTGGTGTCCGACGGGGTGGAACTCCACGTGCGGGTGGACGGAGCGGGGCCCGACCTCGTGCTGGTGAACGGGGCCTTCTGCTCGCTACGGCAGTGGGACGGCGTGATCGACGCGTTGGCCTCTCGGCACCGGGTGATCCGCCTCGACGTGCGGGGCACCGGGAGGAGTGGCGCGGGGCCGGCCGACGGCTACACGTTCGAGCGCTACGCCGACGACATCGCGGAGATCGCCGCCACCGTCGGAGCCGATTCGTTCGCCACCGTCGGAGCCGATTCGTTCTCCCTGTGGGGCCTCGCGTGGGGGGCGCGGGTCGCGCTGGTGGCCGCGGCCCGTCACGCGGCGCGGGTCGACCGGCTGGTGCTGAGCGACTTCGCCGTCGATCCGGCCGACCTCGACGCCCAGCTCCGCGGCATGCAGACGGCGAAGGAGGCCCGTGCCGCCCAAGGGATCGAGGAGGTTGCGCCGCCCGCCGGGTAAAACGAGCACGACGATCCCGACGAAGCGATGCGCGCCCTCGGTGCGACGCGGCTCCATCCCGATCTGACCCCGTTCGTGGCGGCGGTGACGGCACCCACGCTCATCGCGACTGGCGACCACGACCCCAACCTGGCGTCGAGCCGCCGGGCCCTCGCCGGGTTCGCCGACGCCCGTCTCGAGGTGCTGCCCCACACCGGGCACGGGTCGGTGCTCCAGCGCCCTGCGCTCGTGGCCGGGTTGGTGATCGACTTCCTGGACACCTGAACCCGTCCGCGTGACTCTGCCGACACGGCCACGGTTCAGGACCGTTTGCGTGGTGTGGCGTCGCGTTGCAGAGGCTGGCCCCCGGGGGGCGAGGTTCGGGGGGCATCGCGGCCTTTCGGAGGCATCGATCGCCGCGCTCGCCGAGGACCCCTGTGCCTGGGGTTGGACCCCGGGGGGCCACGCGGGCCCTTGGAGCACGTGTCCGTGTCCGTACGTGCCTCGGACGGAGATCGAGGTCGAGTCGCTCTGGCGGGAACGTCTCCATCTATGGTATGCAGACCATAGGTGAGAGCCCGGCTCCTCTTCGGAGAGAAGCGCCTCGTCCCGGCGTCTTCGACCACTCCGGTGGGCATCGCCGAGATCAAGGTTTGGGAGGTGCCGCGTTCCGCGCATTACCCGGAGGGTCGCAAGTTCTCGCTGTTCTTCACGGTCGACGGAGACGTGCGCGTCGGGATCGACAATCACAAGCCCAAAGGCCCGCACCTCCACCACGGCGGTGAAGAGCGGTCGCTGGGTGCATTGGATGAAGACGAGTTGCTCGCCACGTTCTGGAAACTCGTACGTCAGGAAGGATTCGAACCATGAGGGCGAAGCGTGTGCGCATCGCGGTCGAGCCGCTCGGAGAGACCACTTCGCGCTGGAAGGCGGCTCTCAAGGGAAAGACGAAATCGAGTGGCAACGTCATCACCGTCGCGAGCTGGGACGTACTCGCGAAGATCCTCTCGCCGACGCGTCTGGAGATGCTGGCCCGCATTCCGGAGATCGAGCCGAAGTCGATCGCCGCGCTCGCGAGAAGCCTCGGGCGCGACTTCAAGAACGTTCATTCCGACGCGATGTTCCTCGCGGAGGTGGGTCTCGTGGAGCTGAGGAAGGGCGGTCCGAGAAAGACGTCGATTCCGGTCGTGCGATGCACGGGAATCGAGGTCGACTTCAGGCGTGGTGCGGCCTGACCGGACCCGCCGGCAGGCGCCCGAGCGCCCTCTTGCCGGCGACGATATGGCCGTGTCCCCGCGTGTCGTCGTGGCTCGACGCGCTTCCGGTTCGCGCGTCCGTGCTGGCCCCCGGAGCACCTCGCAGGATCGCCGAAACCCGCGTCCGACGCGGATCTCGCGAATGCCGGAGGCGGGACTTGAACCCGCACTCGGTTGCCCGAACCGGATTTTGAGTCCGGCGCGTCTGCCATTTCGCCACTCCGGCAAGAGAGTGCAGTGAGTTACCGGTGCCTGACCGCAGTGTCCACGCGCGCGGCGCGAGCGGCCGGGCGAGCCGGGTGCCGCGCGGCAGCGGCGCGTACCGGAGAGAAGGGGGAGGGGGCGCGGTCGGGCCATCCCTGGCTCCGACCGCTGGGGAGGGGGAGGCATTCCAGCCGGCAGCCCCGCGCGCTTCGCGGATGCTGCGGCTGGAAGCCGTGCGTCCGTGCACGCGAAGGACGGTCCTCCGTGACCTGCCCGAACGTGCAGCAAGTTGGACGCCGCCCCCGGCGAAACCCTGGCCATCCCCCGAAGTCTCGGGATCTGCGAAGAAATCCGCGCCACCGGCGGGGCCAGCACGAGCCGTGGGGTGCTCGATCCCTTGCGTCCACGCAACGAGCGGGCCGCGTTCGCGCAGGTCTGCAACGCACCGTCCGTTTCCCCCGCGATCGGGCGCACGCTCGGCGATTGATCTGCCGCCGCCGCCGCGTCAATCTCGCTCGCCGAACGGGGAGGGCGCGCATCGATCGCCGCGCGCCGCGAGGAGGACGCATGTATCTCATCCTGCACTGGATCCTGAGCGCGCTGAGCCTGATGATCGTTGCGCACGTCGTCCCGGGCTTCGCAGTGAAGAGCTTCGGCTCGGCGTTGCTGGCGTCCGTCGTCATCGGCCTGGTGAACGCGACCGTCGGCATCGTTCTGAAGATCCTGACCTTTCCGCTCACCCTTCTGACGTTCGGGCTCTTCCTGCTGGTGATCAACGCCCTGATGCTGCAGCTCTCCTCGGCCATGCTCGACGGCTTCAAGGTCAGCGGGTTCTGGCCCGCGTTCTTCGGCGCCATCGTGCTCGCGATCGTGAACTCGCTGCTGCGCTCGGTGGTGATGGGCGACTGACGTCCCACCGGCTTCGCCGGCCACCAGGGCACGGAGACGCGCCGGGCGTGTTTCTCCGGGGCCCCGCCAGCTTCGCCGACACGAGGGAGAAACCCGGTCCGGTGTTCCACCCGACCGAGTCGTCCGGCCGGCGGGGCGGCCGTCCGGGCGCCCCGCAGCGCAGGCCGCAAGTCCTCGGACCACGACTCCGGCCCGCGGCCGCCTGCGTGAAGTTTCGGCATTGCCCAGGAACGTCCGGTTCGCCATCATACACCCCTTCCGAGCGGCCCTCCTTCCCGCACCCACGAGGAGACCCACGAATGTCCGATGATCCGAACCTGGCCCGCCGGCGCACCCGGCAGCGCTCCCGCACGGTCGCGTCGGCGCTGCGAGCGCTGACCGGTGCGGCAGCCGTCGTCGCCGCGACCGCCGGCCTCGCCGGCGCCGATGCGCGCTGCGGCATCGAGCTGCAGAACAACGTCTGCCTGGAGGCGACGGGAAGCTGCCCGGCGTACGCCTCGCCCGGCCTCGACGCGAGCCCGTGGCCGGTCTTCCAGCAGAACCTCCAGCATACGGGGGTGAGCCCGCACGCCGGCCCGACCTGCAAGAACGAGATCTGGACCTCGAAGATCAAGGGCAAGATCCTGAGCCAGCCCGCGATCGGTGCGGATGGCACGCTGTACTTCGCGTCCGCGAAGTATCCGATCTGTGCGATCAACCCGGCGAACGGCCAGATCTACTGGTGCAACACCAGCGACATCGGCAAGCTGCCCGACCACTCGGCACCTGCGGTCGGTAACGCAGGCTTCGTGTACGTCGGCACGCGCGACAACGACCTGTGGGCGATCGAAATCCCGGCGACCTCGTCGCCCATCGCGCCGGTCGCGTGGCGGCAGAAGGTCTGCACCGACGGCGACATCACCACCTCGCCGTCGATCGGTCCGGACGGCGCCGTCTACTTTGGCTCCGACTCGCTCGGTGGCGGGACGGTCATGGCGATGTGCCCGGGTCCGACGCGTCGGATCAAGTGGTGCATCAACCCGCTCAGCGGCGGTATCAAGAACGTCTCGCCGGCGATCAACACCGACAACAGCATCGTGTACATCACGCACGGCGGCGCGTTCATGGCCGCACTCGACGTCCAGACCGGCCACAAGCACTGGGAGGTCATGCTCGAGAGCCGTCGCAACTCGCTGCGCGGTGCGAACTACACGCCGGTCATCGACTCGACGACGGGCAAGGTCTACGCGGGGTTCGACGAGGGCCTGCACGTCGTCACGCCGCCGGCCTCGCTGCCAGGCTCGCCGAACGCGAGCATGCTGTTCGCGACCTACGCCCCGTTCCGCGAGCGCATCCAGTCGCCACCCGCGCTCGACACGGCGAACGGCACGATCTTCTTCCTCGCCTCGCGCGGCCAGAAGTCGTCCCTCTACGCGATCGGCTTCAACGGCGCGCTGAAGTGGAAGAAGGACTACACGCAGCTCGGCCGCGGCCGCGCGCGCAACACGCCCCCGGTGGTCGACGCGAACGGCAACGTCTACGTGGTCCTCAAGCGCGCGTTGCACGCCTTCGACAAGAACGGCAACCTGCTGTTCACGCTCGAGAGCCAGAAGCAGTTCGCATCGGCGCCGATCCTCGCCCCGGGCCGTCTCTACGTCGGCGCGGTCGACGGCTCGATCACCGCGCTCGGCAACTGCCCACCCTGAGATCGCGAAAGGAATCCGATTGAAGCTCCTGACCTCGATGGGCCCGAATCCGCGTACGGTGCGGATGTTCATGGTCGAAAAGGGCGTGTCGCTCGACTGCGTCGAGATCGACCTCATGGGTGGCGAGAACCGCCGCCCACCCTACACCGAGCGCAATCCCGCCGGACAGCTGCCGGCGCTCGAGCTCGACGACGGCCGCGTCCTCGCCGAGACCGTCGCCATCTGCGAGTACCTAGAGGAGCTGAACCCGAAGCCGGCGCTCATCGGCACGACCCCGGAGGAGCGTGCCGAGACGCGCATGTGGCTCCGCCGCGTCGAGCTCGGCATCACCGAGCACCTCTACAACGCGTTCCGGTACAGCGTCGGCATCGAGTTGTTCCGGCCACGCATGCGCGTCCTGCCGGAGGCCGTCGAGGGGCTGAAGGGCATCGTCTCCGACAAGCTGGTCTGGCTCGACGGGCTCCTCCCCGGCCGGACCTGGATCGTCGGTGAGCGCTTCACGCTGGCCGACATCGTGCTTTTCGCAGCGCTCGACTTCGGCCGCACCGTGGGGCTGCCGTTCGACGAGAAGCTGGCCAACGTGTCCGGCTGGTTTGCGCGCGTCGGCGCGCGTCCGAGCGCGCAGGCAGGGTGATCGTCCGTTCGGGTAGGCGGGCGCGTGCCGCCTACCCGAGCTGGACCTTGAACTCGGCGCGCAGCGGCAGCTCGCGCGACGACGGCCCGATCCAGGCGACGTAGTCGGTCTCCTCGAGGAGCCAGCCGCGCGCCGCCTCGTCCCAGTAGCGCAGCTCGGACATCGGCACCTCGAACTCGACGCGTGTCGTCTCGCCCGGCGCGAGGTGGACGCGGGCGAACCCCTTGAGCTCGCGCACCGGACGAGCGAGGCGCGAGCGCGCACAGCCGACGTAGAGCTGCACGACTTCATCGCCCGCGCGCGTGCCGACGTTTGCGACCTCGACGGTCGCCTGCAGGAGCCCGTCGGCGCGCAGCGTCGACGACTCCATCACCAGCGCCCGATAGGCGAAGCGCGTGTAGGACAGCCCGAAGCCGAACGCGAAGCGCGGCTCGAGGCCGGCGTGGTCGGCGAGCCGGTAGCCGTGCAGCGGGCCGTACTCGACCTCGTCGTGTTCGACGTCGAACGCGGGCAGCTCGGCGTTCGATCGCGCGAACGTGATCGGCAGGCGGCCGCCGGGGTTCACGTCGCCGAACAGCCCGGCCGCGATCGCGAGCCCGCCCTCCATGCCGGGGTACCAGGCGAGCAGCACGGCCGGGACCTGCTCGATCCAGCGCTCGACGACGATCGCGCTGCCGCCCTCGAGCACGACCACCGCGCGCGGGTTCGCCGTGGCGACGCGCAGGATCAGCTCCTCTTGTGCCTCGGGCAGCTCGAGCCGTAACCGGTCACCGGCGCTGACCTGTCCCTCGCCCTCGTCCTTCGACGAGAGCCCGGCGACGACGATCACCGCGTCGGCAGCCGCGACGCGGTCGAGCTGCGCCGCGCTCGGCGCGTCGGTGAGGATCGGCTCGACGACGATGCCCGGTCCGGCCGCGTCCTGGATTCCCGCCAGCGCCGTGATCACCCAGGGTGGCGAAACGTGGCTGCTGCCGCGGTCGCCGAGGTTCTTCGCGCCGGCGAGCTCGCCGACGACGGCCAGGCGGCGTAGCCGGCTGCGATCGAGTGGCAGCAGCTCGCCCGCGTTGCGCAGCAGCACGAGGGACTTCTCCGCGACCTCCCGCGCGAGGTCGGTGTGCCCGCGGCACGCGACCACCGACTCCGCCGCCGGCGGACGTCCGTCGAGGATGCCGAAGCGCAGCATGATCCGCAGGATGCGGCGCACGGCATCGTCGACCAGGTCGACCGGCACGGCGCCGGACTCGACCGCGGCGAGCAGGTTGCGGCCGTAGACCTTCGGGCGTGGCATCTCGATGTCGAGCCCCGCGCGGACGGCGCGCACCGTGTCGTGCATGCCGAGCAGCCAGTCGGACTCGACGAAGCCGTCGAAGCCCCATTCGCCCTTGAGGATGTCGCGCAGCAGGTGCGCGTGCTCGCCGCACCACTCGCCGTTCACGCGGTTGTAGGCGCTCATGACCGAGCCGGCACCGGCCGCGATGCAGCGCTGGAAGTGCGGCAGGTACACCTCGCGCAGCGTGCGCTCGGAGAGGTTCGCGCTCACCGTGAAGCGCGTGTTCTCGATGCTGTTGACGGCGTAGTGCTTGACGCTCGCGACCACGTGCCGCTGCACGCCCTCGACGAAGGCGGCGCCCATGACGCCGAGGTGGTGCGGGTCCTCGCCGTAGGTCTCCTGCGCACGGCCCCAGCTCGGGTGGCGAAGCAGGTTGATGCACGGTGCCAGCAGCACGTTGCCGCCGCGCGCGCTGGTCTCGAGGCCCATCGCCTCGCCGACGCGGCGCTCGAGGTCGGGGTCGAACGTGGCGCCGCGTGCCATGCCGACCGGGAACGCGGTCGCCTGGCCCGCCCGCACGCCGCGCGGGCCGTCCACCATGCGGAAGCCGGGGATGCCGAGCCGCTGGTTCGGCGGCGTGTGGTACAGCCCGTCGATCGGCTCGCGCTTGAGGCCGTGCATCTGCTCGACCTTCTCGGCGAGCGTCATGCGTGCGAGCAGGTCCTCGACCCGGCGCTCGACCGACCGTGCTGGGTCGTGCGCGGGCGGATGGCTCGCGTTCTCGGCCATCGCTTCCTCAGTGCACGAACAGGCGGAGCAGGTACCAGACCAGCGCCGCGACGACGCCCGACATGGGGATCGTCAGCACCCACGCCCAGACGATCGTGCCGGCGATTCCCCACCGCACCGCGCGCGTACCGCGCGTGAAGCCGACGCCGGCGATCGCTCCGGTGATGACGTGCGTCGTCGACACGGGGATGCCCATCCACGAGTTCAGCGCGAGCGTGATGCCGCCAGCAGTCTCGGCGGCGAAGCCGCCGACCGGCTTCAGCTTGGTGATCCGCATGCCCATGGTCTTGACGATGCGCCAGCCGCCCATCGCGGTGCCGAGACCCATCGCGGCGTGGCAGATCAGCACCACCCAGAACGGGATGTGGCCGGTCTTCGCAGCCTCCTCGCTCAGGTGGCTGGTCGCGACGAGCACCATGAAGATCACGCCCATCGTCTTCTGCGCGTCGTTGAGGCCGTGCCCGAGGCTGTAAAACGCCGCCGAGAAGAGCTGTCCCACGCGGAACCAGCGGTCGATGCGCAGCGGCGGCCAGCGCCGGAACGTCCAGGCGAGCAGGATCATCAGTGCGGCGCCGAGCACGAGCCCGAGCGTCGGCGCGACGACGATGAAGATCGCGATGGTCTCGATGCCGTGCCAGTGCACGAGCTCGAAGCCCGATGCCTGGGCGACCGCCGCGCCGACGAGTCCGCCGACGAGCGCGTGCGAGGACGAGCTGGGCAGGCCGAAGTACCAGGTGATGAGGTTCCAGACGATCGCGCCCACGAGCCCCGCGACGACCACCGCGAGCGCGGCGCCGGGCGGTAGCGAGCCGATGGCGATCACGTCCTTGCCGATCGTCTTGGCGACGTGCGTCTCGAAGCCGAAGGCCGCGATGAAGTTGAAGAATGCGGCCCACAGCACGGCGACGCGCGGGGTGAGCACCTGCGTCGACACCACGGTCGCGATCGAGTTCGCGGCGTCGTGGAAGCCGTTGATGAAGTCGAAAACGAGCGCGACGACGATGATCGCGATCGCGACCAGCAGAAGTGTGTCCATCGGGCGGATGCGCCTTCAGGCGAACTCGAGGACGATGCCTTCGACGAGATTGGCCACGTCCTCGCACCGGTCGGTGGCTTCCTCGAGGCCCTCGTACAGCTCCTTCCACTTCATGACCGTGAGTGGATCGCGCTCGGTCTTGAACAGCTTGCCGACCGCGACGCGCAGCAGGGTGTCCGCCTCGTTCTCGAGGCGGTTGATCTCCACGCACTGCTTGAGGATCTCCTGCGCGTTCTTCATGCTGCGCAGCCCGCGGACCGCCTTCGCGACCTCTTCGGCACTGAACACCAGCACGCGCGCGAGCTGCTTCGCCTCGTCCGTGGGCGCCGCCATCTCGTAGACGCTGATGCGGTCCGAGACCGCCTCTGCGAGGTCGAGGATGTCGTCCATCTTCGTGATCAGCCGGTGGATCGAATCGCGGTCGAACGGTGTGATGAAGGTCTTGTGCAGCATCTCGATGCACTGGTGGGTGATGAGATCGCCCTCGTGCTCGATGACCTTGATCCGCCGCGCCTTCTCGGGAATGTTCCGGAAGTCCTCGAGCATCTCGAGGACGGCGGCGCAGCCCTCCGAGATCTTGGCTCCCATGTTCTCGAAGTAGTCGAAGAACGCGACCTCTTGCGGCATCAGCTTTTGGAACACGAACCCTCCCCCGTTTGGCCGCGAGTTAATTGGTGGGGGGGCAGGGGGTCAAGGCGGGCACATTCGGCCGTTCTCCAGGCCGTGCGGCCCTGCTAGCGTGCGCACCGTGAGATGGACGTGCCCACCACCCCGCAGCCGTGCGGCCCGGATGGCGCGGCTCTCGATTCTCGTCGCGGGGCTCGTCTTGGCCCCGGTCGCGCGCGCCGACACGGTGACCATCAAGGGCTCGGACACCATGCTGGTCCTCGCGCAGCAGTGGATGGAGCACTACAGGCGCGAGCACCCCACAGCGGTCCTGCAGCTCACCGGCGGCGGCTCGGAGACCGGGATCGCCGCGCTCACCAACGGCACCACGGACATCGCGGCCGCGTCGCGCCCGATGACCGATGCCGAAGTCGCCCGCGCCGAGGCGCGCCACGACCGGCGCATCGTGCAGATCCCGGTCGCGTACGACGCACTCGCGATCGTCGTGAACGAGGCGAACCCGGTCGACGTCCTCACGCTGAGCGACCTGGCGCGCGTGTTCCGCGGCGAGGTGCAGGACTGGAAGGAGCTCGGCGGGTCTACGGCGCCGATCGCGATCTACGGCCGCGACCACAGCTCGGGCTCGTGGACGTTCTTTCGCCGCCAGGTGCTGCACGACGACGACTTCTCGGTCGACGCCCTGAACCTGGTCGGCACGGCGTCGATCGTTGATTCGGTCGCGAAGGACGTGAACGGCATCGGCTACGGCGGCATCGCTTACGCGGGCGGGCTCAAGCACGTGCGCCTCGCGAAGGATGCAGGTGGCACACCGGTCGCCGCGACGGTCGAGAGCGTGCGCAACGGCACCTACCCGCTGGCGCGCCGGCTCTGGCTGCACGTCACGGAGCCGCACGACGAGGACGTCGCGCGCTTCCTCGCCTGGGTCCGCGGTCCTGCCGGCCAGGGAGTCGTCGCCGGGGTCGGCTTCTTCCCGCTGCAGACGGAGGGTGCCGGCTGGTAGGGGCTGTCGGCCTCGGCGAAGCCGCGGCGGACGGCAGATGACACGCCGTGCCGGTTCCAACCTGCATGGCCCGCGACGCCGGGACGGGCGTCAGTGGTGGTCCGCGACGCCGGTACGGATGTCAGTCGGCGCTCCAGCGTGCGATCAGGTCGCGCTCGAGCGCCTTGGCGCGCCCGGTCCAGTCGGTGGCCTCGGGCGGCGACGCGGCGATGCGCCGGTCGCGTCCCGCGTCGAGGCGCGCGCGAGCGCCGGCATCGGTCAGGAGGATCACGAAGCCGAGCTCGCGGCCGCGTCGCGTGGTGAGGAATCCGACGAGGCCGTCGGCGTAGAGCAAGGTGCCGGACTTCGCGAGGATCCTGCCGCCCGGCGTGGCGTCGCGCGCCGCGTGGCCGTCGTCGTCCCCCTCACGCGCCGGGCGGCCGTCGGTGCCCCCCTCGTGTGCGGCGCGGCCATCGTCGCCCCCCTCGTGTGCGGCGCGGTTGTCGTCGCCCCCCTCGCGTGCGGGCAGCACGTCCTGCAGGCGCACCCCCGAACCTGCTCGGGCCGAGCCGTGGCGCAGCACCGCCGCCATCTGGCGTGGCGTGTGGCGCGTCACCGAGCTGAGCCCGGAGTGGTTCGCCGCGACGAAGCCCGCGAACGAGGTCTCCGGCAGCCGGTCCTGCCACCACGCGGCGAGGCGGTGCGCCGACTCGTCGAGCGCGAGGCCGGTGCCCGCCAGCTGGCGCGACGCCGCGAGCCCGGTCAGCTCGGCCGTGAGGTTGTTGCTGTAGCGCAGGAGGCCGGTGACGACCTCGGAGAGCGGCGGGCTCTCGTGCCGCGCGATCTCGCGCGCGTCCGGCGGGCGCGTGCCGCGCTGCGCCGGGGGGAGCGTCACGTCGGACTGCGCCGCGAGGGTCGCGAGAAGCTCGGCGACGACGGGGGCGGGGTCGCCCTTCACCGGCAGGAAGGCGCTGCCCTTCGCGGACAGGTGCTGCGACACCAGCCAGCGCGGCGACGGATCGGCCGCGAACACGAACTCGATGCGCGGGTCGAGCGCCGGGTCGAGCGTGCCGGTCGCGATGCCGCGTACCGGCAGCGCGCCGCCATCGGCCGGTGAGAGCAGCTTCGTCGTGTGCCGGCCCTGGGAGTCGCGCTGCCAGCGCAGCTCCACCCGGTTGTAATTGACGGACAGCGCGGAGACCGCCGGGTTGTACTGCGCCGATTCCGGCTGCTGCGGGTCGATCTCGGGCGCGCGCGGGTAGAGCGAGTCGTCGAAGAAGAACGCGCCGTCGAGGCGACGGATTCCAGCATGCCGGAGCCCGGCGACGAGCGCGCGCAAGCCGTCGCTGCTGAGCGTCGGGTCGCCGCCGCCGTGCAGGAAGAGGTCGCCGTGCAGCGTGCCGTCCGCCACCTGGCCGGTCGCGAGCAGGGTGGTCGCGAAGCGGTGCCCGGGGCCGAGGATCTCCAGCGCCGCCAGCGCCGTCGTGACCTTGGTCGTCGACGCCGGGATGAACGGGCGGTCGGCGCCGTGCTGCGCGAGGATCGTGCCCGTCGCCTCGTCGAACAGGACGACTCCCAGCACGTCCGGCGAGAAGCCGTGTCGCTGCGCGACGGCGGCCAGATCACGGCCGCCGTCGCCGGCGCGCGCCGGCGATGCGGTCGCAACGAGAAGCGTCAGCAGCAGCGCCGCGGCGCGAGCGCGCGATCCCGGGCCCGCTCCGGCCCGGCGCCGCCGGTCGGGTGCTCGCTCCTGCATGAGGCCGCACCGTACGTGCTGCGCGCCGCGGACGCGACCGTCGAATGGGGTGTGCGGAGAACCGCGATTGCGGAGAACGGCATACGCGGAGAACGGCGTGCGCGGCACGGTGGACCGCCGCGACGGGTCCACGGCGCGTCGACCACGGCTCGATCGCTGCGACGACGCCGATCGCGATGTCGACGGCCACGCCGCCTGCCACCGCCGACGTGGCCCCCCACCGCCGACCGCCGCCGATCGGAACCCCCGCGTGAACCCCCGCGACTTGACGCCGGCGCCGGTGACGCGCCAACCTTCGCGCGGCGGTGCGGAACTTCTCGTGACCATCCTCGGCAGCCAGACGCTCGCGCCGGGTCGGCGGCGGCCGGCGCGCGAGCGCGGCGCAGCGATGCCGGCGCGGCTGTGGGCGTTTCTCCGTACCGAGCTGGCACCGTCGCCGGCGCGCTGGCGCGCGACCTGGCGCATCGTCGTCGCCTGCCTCGTCGCGACCAGCATCGCGATGACGTTCAGGATCCCGAACGCGCACTGGCTGATCGTCACGATCTTCATCGTCAGCCAGCCGAACGTCGGTGCGACGCTGGACAAGGCGATGCTCCGCCTCGCCGGCACGATCGTCGGCGCGCTCGGCGTGATCGCCGCCGTGGTCGCCTTTCCGCAGCAGCCGTGGTTCCAGCTGCCGACGATCGCGCTGCTCATCGGCACCAGCGCGTTCCTGTCGCGCACGACGTCGTACCCGTACGTCGCGGTGCTGGGCGGCATCACGGTCGTCCTCTTCCTCGGCAGCAGCGAGGCGCACCCGACGGCGTCGGTCGAGGAAGGACTCTGGCGCCTCGCGGCGGTGGCCGTCGCGGAGGTGGTCGCGACGGCGGCTCACCTTCTGCTGTGGCCCGACGACCCGGAGGACCTGCTCCTGACGGACGTCGAGCGGATTCTCGGCCTGGTCGAGGAGTGCCTCGCGCGCCTGCTGCGTGGCGAGCCGATCTCCGCGAGCGACGCCGGACATGCGCGCATCGCCGACGGCGTCTTCAACGGGCTCGTCCGCCACCTCGACCTGCTGAACAATGCCGAGACGCGCTATCGCTCGCTGCGCGGGCGGCACAGCGAGCAGCTCGTGCTGATCGGGGCCGTGAATCGCGTCGCGGCCGCGTCGCTCACTCTCGAGGCGCTGGTCGACGGCGTACCCGGCCGCCGTGCCGGCGACGACCCGAGCACGGCACTGGCCGCGCGGTTGCGGGCCGTGGCGGAGACGATCGAGCGCCTGCGGCGTGCGCTCCGCGAGCGGCGACCGGTCGGCGCCGAGGCCGTGACCGCCGTCGCACACCCAGCTCCGCTGGTCGGCAGCGACCTGCCGTTCCTGGCACCGCTCCTGGACATGGAGCGTGCTCTCGCCGAGGTCCCGGCGGCGACCGCCTTCCTCGACCGCGGCGCGAACGGACCGCGCGCGGATCTCGCTCCTTCGCCGCTCGAGGGGGGGCCGGCAGGCTTCTTCACGCCGTCGTGCACCTGGTCGAACACGCGGGATCTGCGCTTTGCGACCCAGGTCACGGTCGCGGCGATGATCTGCTACCTGGTGGTCGCGGGTCTCGACTGGCCGGGCCTCTCGACCGCCGTCGTCACCTGCGTCATCGTCGCGCAGTCGAGCTTCGGCGCCATGGTGCAAAAGGCGCTGCTGCGCATTGCGGGCGCGATCGTCGGTGCGCTCCTGGGCGTAGGCGCGATCCTGCTGGTGGTGCCGTCCATCGACACGCTGCCGCCCTTCCTGGTCGTCGTCGGTGCGTGCACGGCGGTCGCCGCGTACGTCGTCACCGGGTCCGCTCGCATCTCGTACGTGGGCATCCAGATGGCGCTCGCGCTCGCGATGACGCTCCTCGACTCGATGGGGCCCAGCATCGAGCTGGTGAAGCCGCGCGACCGCGTGCTGGGCATCCTGCTCGGCAATCTCGTCTCGGCGGGGGTCGCGTTCTGGCTATGGCCGGTGCTGGCGGGCGAGGAGATGCTGAACAGTCTCGAGTCCGCGCTGCGGCACCTCGCGGACCTGTCGCGCTTCGGGATCCGGGGGACCGAGCCGGCGCGGCCCGCGCGCGGCTTCCGCCTGCAGATCCACCAGGACCTCGCCGCGACGCTGCGCCTGCACGCCGAGGCGCAGTTCGAGCCGGGGGCTTCGACCCTGGAGCAGCGCGATCGGCAACGGCGGCTGCTGGCGCTGCAGCAGGAGGTGCAGCAGGCGTTCCTGCTCGTCGCGGGCCTGGTGCGAAACCGCCTCAACGCGGGCATCGGCGGGATCGAGCTACCCTCGCACGCGCTGCTGCGGCAGGTCGCAGTCGCCGTCGCGCCGCACCTCGAGGCGGCGGCGAAGGAGCTGGCGGGCCGGGCGACCGCGCCGCCGCCCGACATGGCGGCGCGCATCGCTGCCACCGACGCGGCCCTCGCCATCGATGCGGCGACCGGCATCGAGCTCCCGGGTGCGCTCGCCGCGGTGGCCGAGATGCGGAGCCAGCTCGAGCTCTACCGCACGCTCGCGCCGGTCCTCGAGCGCTTGTCCGGCGCCGCCCGCGCGATCGGCAGCGACGCGGCGGCAGCGTCAGGCCGGAGTGCGGCGTGACGCCGCCGCGTCCGCGGCACGTTCGAGGACGGTGAAGGCCAGCGGGTAGGGGTTGCGCTCGTCCGCCGGACGGAACTCGCGCGACACCTCGACCCAGTGCGCGGGGTCGAGCGGTGGGAAGGAAACGTCGCCGTCGATCGCCGCCTGCACCTCGGTCCGGTAGATGCGGCCCGCTCGAGGCATCGCCTGCGCGTAGACGCCCGCGCCGCCGATCACGAAGCACACCGTCTCGCCCGCCGCGCGGGCGAGCGCGAGCGCGTCGTCGAGCGTCGTCACCGCGTGGCAGCCGGACGCGACCCGCTCGGGGTGGCGCGTCAGTACGAGGTTCGTCCGTCCGGGCAGAGCGCGGCCGATCGACGCGTGCGTCTTGCGGCCCATCACGACGTGGTGCCCGGTGGTGAGCGTGCGGAAATGCTTCAGGTCTGCGGGCAGCGACCAAGGGAGCGTCCCGTCGCGGCCGATGACGCCGTTCTCGGCGGCCGCGACGACGAGGGCGACGATCACGCCGCGACCCGCCCGGGGAGGACCTGTTTCACGCCGCGACGCCTCGTTGGGAGGCCCTGCGTCACACCGCGACGCCTCGTGGGGAGGCCCTGCGTCACACCGCGACCTGCGCCTTGATGAGCGGGTGCGGGTCGTAGCCCTCGAGGGCGAGGTCCTCGAAGCGGTAGTCGAAGATCGAGTCGGCGCGTCGCGCGAGCGTGAGCTTCGGCAGGGGGCGGGGCTCGCGGGTCAGCTGCAGGTGCGCCTGCGCGATGTGATTGACGTACAGGTGGACGTCGCCGAAGCTGTGCACGAAATCGCCGGGCTGGAGGCCGGTCGCGGCTGCGACCAGGTGCGTCAGCAGCGCGTACGAGGCGAGGTTGAACGGCACGCCGAGGAACACGTCGGCGCTGCGCTGGTAGAGGTGGCAGGACAGCCGGCCCCGCGCGACGTAGAACTGGAACAGGCAGTGGCACGGTGCGAGCGCCATGCGGTCGAGGTCGGCGACGTTCCACGCGCTGACGACCAGGCGGCGCGAGTCCGGGTTGCGGCGGATCTCGTCGACCAGCCAGGCGATCTGGTCGATCGTGCCGCCGTCGCGCGCCGGCCACGAGCGCCACTGGTGGCCGTACACGGGGCCGAGGTCGCCGCGCGCGTCGGCCCACTCGTCCCAGATCGTCACACCGTGCTCGTGCAGGTAGCGCACGTTGGTGTCGCCCGAGAGAAACCACAGCAGCTCGTGCGCGATCGACGGCCAGTGCAGCCGCTTCGTGGTCAGCATCGGAAAGCCGGCATCGAGGTCGAAGCGCAGCTGTCCGCCGAACAGGCTCAGCGTGCCGGTGCCGGTGCGGTCGCCCTTCTCGACCCCCTCGTCGAGGATCTTCCGCAGCAGATCGAGGTACTGCCTCATCGCGCGGGTCGGTTTACGACAGAACGGCCTGGCGCGCGAGGTGGTCACTCGCGCCGGTGCGCGGCGGCGTCTGTGGCGGCGGCACGTGCGGTCACGGGGCAAGCCGGCAGTCGACTCGTCGAGCCGTGTGGTCTAAGCCTGCAGCGGCATGCTCCCGGGGATCGATCTGCCGAACTGGATCGTCGGCTGCGTCACGATCGCCCTGTTCGTCGGGCTCTCTGTCGCAGGCCTCGCATGGTCGCGGCGCTGGAGCCGCGAGCGCGGCCTGCACGCGCTGGTCGACAACGGGGTGATCGGCTGGGTCTTCTCGGCCATCGTGGGCATCTACGCGATCGCCATCGGGCTGATCGCGGTTGCGACCTGGGGAAACGCCTCCGAGGCGTCGAGCGCCGCGTCGCACGAGGCTGCGGCCGTCGCCGCGCTCTTTCGCGACGTCGGGGGCTACCCGCAGCCGCGGCGTGGCGAGCTCGAGAGACTGGTGCGCGACTACACGAGCGAGGTGATCGAGACCGACTGGCCGCTGCAGCGGCTCGGCGAGGTGCCGCTGACCGGGGCGCGGGTTCTCGACGACATCCAGCGCAGTCTCTACGCGTACGAACCGGCGACGATCGGGCAGGGCGTCGTCCACGCCGAGGTGCTCGACAGCTTCAACCAGGTGGTCGAGTGGCGGCGCCTGCGGCTCGAGGCGGTCGAGTACGCCTTGCCGGGGACGCTCTGGGGGATCCTGCTGATCGGCGCCGCGATCGCCGTCGGTGCGTCGTTCGTCTTCAACATGGACAGCTTCCAGGTCCACGCGGTGATGTCGGGGCTGCTCGCCGCGATGATCGGCCTGCTGGTGTTCTTCATCATGGTCACCGATCACCCCTACCACGGGCAGACGGGCGTGAGCCCCGAGGCGTTCGCGCTGGCCCTGCGCGAGCAGATGTCCGCTCCCAGCGGGCACTGACGGCGAGCCGGAGCGATTTTGCGCGGCACCGCGCAGCCGCGCTAGACAGGTGGCGTGAAGCCCGAAGAGATCGCCGCGCGCTTGACGCCGTTGCTCGAGCGCGAGACCGGCGGCCCCGTGCAGATCGCCAACGTGCGCACGATGACGGGTGGCGCCACGCGCGAGGCCTGGTCACTCGACGCGACGATCAGCGAAGCCGGGCAGCCGCGCGATCTCGGGCTCGTGCTGCTGATCTTCCGGCCCGGCGGGCAGCGCGCGTTCTCCGCGCGCGACGAGTTCCGCCTGCTCGCGGCGACGCGCGCCGCCGGGGCGCCGGTGCCGAAGCCGATGTTCGTCGGCGAGGCCGAGCTCGGTCGGCCCTTCTACGTGATGGAGCGGCTGAGCGGCGAGACCATCGGCCGCCGGCTGGTGCGCGAGGAGCGCTTCGCGGAGGCGCGTCGCGTGCTGCCCGTGCAGCTCGCCGAGGCACTCGCCGCGATCCACCGGGTGCCGCTCGACGGCCGCAGCGGCAGCGATCCGCTGACCTTCCTGCCGCGACCGGAGCCCGGCAAGTCGGCCGTCGCGAGCGAGCTCGTGCGCCTCGAGGCCATGTACCGCCAGATCGCCGTCGAACCGCACCCCGCGTTCGAGATCGCGTTCCGCTGGCTCGCCGAGCGGCAGCCGACGAGCAGCGACGTGGCGCTCGTCCACGGCGACTTCCGCATCGGCAACGTCATGGTCGGCGAGGAGGGCCTGCGCGCCGTGCTCGACTGGGAGCTCGCGCACGCGGGCGATCCGTTCGAGGACCTGGGATGGCTCTGCGTGCGTTCGTGGCGCTTCGGCGTCGACCACCTGCCGATGGGCGGCATCGCGCGCCGCGCGGAGCTGTTCGACGCCTACGCGCGGGCGAGCGGGCGCGCGGTCGATCCGGAGGTCGTGCGCTTCTGGGAGGTGTACGGCAACCTGCGCTGGGGCGTCTTCACGCTGGTGCAGGTGCGCTCCTTTCTCGAGGGCCTGTCGAGCAGCGTGGAGCTCGCGAGCATCGGCCGGCGCACCGCCGAGACCGAGTGGGAGCTGCTCAACCTGATCGAAGGGAAGGGCTTCTGATGCAGGACCGGCCGACGATCCACGAGCTGCTGCGGGCGGTCGAGAGCTTCTTGCGCGACGACGTCGTGCCGGCCACCGAAGGTCGCCGGCAGTTCCTCGCGCGCGTCGCGGCGAACGCCATCGGGCTCGTCGAGCGCGAGCTGCAGGGGGAGGCCGAGCACGCCGCGCGCGAGTGGGCGGGACTCGACGCGCTGCTCGGCGCGGAGCCCATGCCCGGCGGGCGCGACGCGCTCGCGGCGGCCGTCCGCGCGCGCAACGAGGCGCTCGGGGCGCGCATCCGGGCCGGCGAGTACGACGCGGAGCCCGCGGCGCTCCTGGCGCACGTCCGTGCGACGGTTCGCGACAAGCTTCTCGTCACGAACCGGGCCTACCTCGAAGCCGACGGCGACCTGGGGTAGTGCAGCCGGGTGCGGCGTACGGGCCAGCCCGACCGGGAGTCCGGCGCGAGTACGTGGAACGCGCGTTGCTGAGCTGCTAGCCTCCCGCCACGTTTCGACACAAGGAGCGATCAAGATGGCAAACGTTCAGGACGTCAGCGACGCAACCTTCGACGCCGAGGTGTTGCAGGCCAGCACACCGGTTCTCATCGACTTCTGGGCGCCGTGGTGCGGTCCCTGCCGCGCGATCGCACCGGTGGTCGAGGAGCTCGCCAGCGAGTACGCCGGCAAGCTCAAGGTCGTGAAGATGAACGTCGACGACAACCAGCAGACCCCGAGCCGCTATGGCGTGCGCGGTATCCCCAACCTGATCGTGTTCAAGGGGGGCAAGGTCCACGAGCAGATCGTGGGTGCCGTGCCGAAGAGCCGCCTTGCGCAGGCCGTTCAGAGCGCCGTGGGGTGAAGAGCCGGGCGGAGGGGACCTCGGGGTCCCCTCTGTGGCTCCCCCCGGGGCAGGACACCGGGCCGACGCTCAGTCCGCGTCGTCGGCCGGCCCGCTCTTCGTGTCCGCCGGCCCTTCGAGGCCCATCGGCAGGAAGTGGAAGAGCAGGATCAGCAGGCAGATGACGCCGGTCGCCATCAGCGCCTCGACCACCTCGCCGACACCGCAGGCGAGGCCGATCACGACCGAGGCGAGGGCGAACGTGATGTCGAGGCCGTCGGACACCTTCAGGCGGTAGAAGCGGATCACCGAGAACGCGCCCCACACGCCCAGAGCGCGCGTGACGCTGTGTCCGATCAGCGAGATGACGGTCGACACCAGCGCGCCGAGCAGAACGAGCGAGAGCGCGAAGTCGCGGTCGTAGGCCTTCTTGCCGCGGTAGGTGATGCGGTAGAGGAGCGCGAAGAGGTACGAGCAGAACGTCGCGGTCAGCATCGAGACCAGGACGATCTTCGGATCGACCTCGACGTGCTTCGCAAGATCCTGGAACAGGGTTTCCATCGGTCATTCTCCCTGCGCCGCACCGGCGCCGCGCGGGCCGTCCCCTCGACGGGATCAGGCGTCAGAGGTTGGGAATGCGATCCTTCGAGAAGCGTCGCATGTTGACGTTGATCACCAGCCCGAGCCCCGCCATCAGGGTGACCAGCGACGATCCGCCGTAGCTGAAGAACGGCAGCGTGATGCCGACGACGGGCAGCATGCCGGTCGTCATGCCCAGGTTGATCACCGCCTGCCAGAGGACGTTCGACAGCACGCCGAACGCGAGCAGCGCGCCGAAGCGCTCCTTCGCCCGTCCGACGACGACCAGCCCGCGCATCATGAGCGCGAGGTAGAGCGAGATCAGGATCGTCGCCCCGACGAAGCCCCACTCCTCGGAGAACACCGAGAAGATGAAGTCGGTGTGCTGCTCGGGCAGGAAGTGCAGCTGGTTCTGGGTGCCGTGCAGGAAGCCCTTGCCGTAGAGCCCGCCCGACCCGATGGCGATCTTCGACTGGATGACGTGGTAGCCGGCGCCGAGCGGATCGAGCTCGGGGCTCAGAAAGGTCTCGATGCGCTTGAGCTGGTAAGGCTTGAGGTGCGACATCAGGTACGGCATCGCGGGCAGCACCGAGAGCGCGACGCCGCCGATGATCGCCCACGTCCGCGGGCTCGGACCCGCGAGCACGACCATGCTCGCCACCACGAAGCAGAACACGCCCGCGGTGCCGAGGTCGGGCTGGGCGAGGATCAGGGCGACCGGCGGCAGGGACAGCAGCGCCGGGACGGCGAGGTCGCGCAGGCGAAGCCCTTCCGGGCGCATCGAGCGGTGGAAGTAGCGCGCCAGCACGATGATGAGCGCGAGCTTCATCATCTCCGACGGCTGCAGCGAGAAGAACCCGAAGTCGAGCCAGCGCTTGGAGCCGTTGGTCGTCGAGCCGATCACCGGGACCGCGAGCAGCAGCGCGAGCCCGGCGGCGTAGGCGACGTACGCATAGCGCTCGAGCTTTCGGTAGTCGAAGGCGACCATGATCAGGGCGCCCAGCACGCCGAGCGTGGCCCACATCGCCTGGCGGGCCGCGAAGATGGCGCCGCGCGACGATGCCGGATCGTAGTCCGCGCTGTACACCGAGACCGTGCCGATGCCCACGATGGCGAGCATCAGCAGCATCAGGACGAAGTCGAAGTGGTAGACGAGACGGCGGTCGAACATCAGCCGCATGTCAGGCTCCGCGCTCGGGCGTCCCGGCGGACGCGACCTGGTAGGACCGTCCGCGCGTGAGCGCGAAGTAGAAGTCCGCGACGTCGTGGGCGACCGGCGCTGCGACCGCGCCGCCGCCGCCGCCGGCGTGCTCGATGAGCACCGCGATGGCGATCTCGGGTGCGTCGACCGGCGCGAAGGCGACGAACCAGGCGTGGTCGCGCAGATGGCGGGCCAGGTTGTGCGTCTTGGTCTGCTTGCCCATCTTGAAGACCTGCGACGTTCCGGTCTTCCCGCCGACGTCGATGTTCGGCAGCTTCGCCTTCTTGCCCGTGCCCCTCGGCGCGTTGACCACGTCGCGCAGCGCCTCGCGGAGCTGCAGCAGGGTCGACTTGCGGAGCCCCGCCGTGCCGACGACCTCGGGCAGGATCTCCTCGACGACGTCCCCCGCCGCGTTCTCGATGCGGCGGACGAAGTGCGGCCGGTAGCGTGTGCCGCCGTTGGCGACGGTCGCGATGACGCTCGCCATCTGCAGCGGCGTCGCCAGCACGTATCCCTGGCCGATCGCGACCGACAGCGTCTCGCCCTGGAACCACGGCTCGCCGAAGCGCGCCCGCTTCCACCCGGTGGACGGGATGAGCCCCGGCTTCTCGTGGTCGAGCGCGATGCCCGTGGGCTCGCCGAGGCCGAAGCGGTGCGAGTAGTCGGCGATGGCGTCGACGCCGAGCTTGACGCCGACCTGGTAGAAGTACACGTCGCAGGACTCGACGAGCGCACGGTGCAGGTCCACGCTGCCGTGGCCGCCCCTCTTCCAGCAGCGAAACGTGCGGTTCGCGAACCGGTAGCTGCCGCCGCAGAAGATGCGCGTGAACGGCGTGACCTGGCCCTCCTCGAGCGCCGCTGCGGCGGTGACGATCTTGAAGGTCGAACCCGGCGGGTACTGCCCGTGGATCGCGCGGTTGTTGAGCGGCTTCAGCCGGTCGCCGGTCAGCTGGCGCCACTCGTCGCGGCGGATGCCGCGCGCGAACACGTTCGGATCGAAGGTGGGCTTGCTCACCATCGCGAGAATCTCGCCGGTGTCGGGCTTCATGACGACGACCGAGCCCTGGTGCTCCGCCATGCGCTGCTCGATGAACAGCTGCAGGCGGCGGTCGACGCTCAGGATCATGTTGTTGCCCTGGGTCTGCGGAACGCGCGACAGCACGCGCAGCTTGCGTCCCAGGGCGTCGACCTCGATCTGCTGTCCTCCCGGAACGCCGCGCAGCCGCGTCTCCCACGACTTCTCGGCGCCCGCCTTGCCGATCAGATCGCCCATGCGGTAGCCGGGATTCTGTCCAAGCTCCGACTCCGAGATCTCGCCGACGTAGCCGAACAGGTGCGAGCCGACGGGTCCGTACGGGTAGGTTCGCAGCGGCCCGGCGTCGAGGCTCACGCCGGGGAGCTCGAGCTGGTGGGTCTCGAGAGCGACCACGGCGTCGTAGTCGACGTCGCGCCGGATGACGAGGCTCTCGTAGGGCGGGCGGCCGCGCGCGGCCTGGACGAGCTGCTTGACGTTCAGGTCGGGGACGCGCAGGAAGCGCGCCACGCGCTGGATCGTGGCGGCCAGGTCCTCCGTGTCCTCGGGGACGACGACCACGTCGAACGAGGGGCGGTTGTCGACCAGCGGGTCGCCGTTGCGGTCGTAGATCAGGCCGCGTGTCGCGGCGAGACGCTGCAGGCGGATGCGGTTGTTCTCCGACAGCGAGCGCCAGGTTTCGCCCTGTCCGACCTGCAGGCGGTAGAGCCGCAGCCCGATGCCGGCGAACAGGCCCGCCACGCCGACGCCGCAGATCAGCAGGCGGCGGCGGAGCTCGTTCGTCCCCTCGCGGCTATTCAGCTGCATGCTGCCTCGCCGATCGCGGCAGATAGCTGTCGAGCGCCGCGAACACCGCGGGTGCGCAGACCAGCGCCAGCAGCGCCTCGAGGGTCAGCGTTCGCAGGACGAACCACCAGTTCACGGCGCGCGTCGACCCGACCGCGAAGTAGAGCACCACCGTGACGATCTTCACCGCCGATCCGAGCGCCACGGCGGCGATGTTCGACATGGGGTTCTCCATCCATAGGCGCTTCGAGACGAGGTATACCATCCCGAAGACGAGGGTCATGGTCACGCAGTGGAGACCGGGCACGGCTCCGGAGAACGTGTCGAGCAGGTAGCCCAGCAGGAACGCTCCGACGGCCCCGCCCGCCGAATGGTAGTGCAGCCCGAGGTACACGCAGAGCGTGACGATCAGGTCGGGGGCCGCCGGCAGGAAGGGCACCCGCTGTACCAGGGTGGTCTGCACCACCACGGCAAGCACGCCGGCCACGGCGAAGATCAGGACCGACCGCATCGCGCTCAGCCGCCCTGCTGCTCCGCGGTGGTCGGCACTTCGGGCGACGCCTCCGGAGGCACCTCGTTCTCCGGGGCCTCGACCACCATGACCTCCTCGAGCTTGTTGAAGTCCACCGCGGGCTCGACCTCGGCCGTCTGGAACAGGCCGCCCTCCTCGCGCGACAGGCGGCTGATCGCCCCGACCACCACGCCGCGCGGGAAGATGCCGTCGAGCCCGGAGGTCGCGACGAGGTCACCGACGCGGATATCCTCGCGGTGCTTCACGTACTTCAGCTGGCACCCGCCGTGCAGGCTGCCCTCGACGATTCCGCGGGCACGGCTGCGCTGCACGAGCACGTCGACGCCGCTCGACGGATCGTCGAGCAGCAGCACGCGCGCCGCGTTCGGGCTGGTCGACACCACCCGGCCCACGACGCCCGCGGGCGAGACCACGGCCATGCCCTTCTGCACGCCGTCGCGCTCGCCCTTGTTCACCGTCGCGGTCCGGAACAGCCCGCTCGCGTCGATGCCGGTGATGCGCGCCGCGACCGACTGTCCGGGCATCCCCTCGCGGAGGTCGAGCAGTGCCTGCAGGCGTGCGTTCTGGCTCGCGACGGTCGCCACGCGCTCGGCCTGGCTCTCGAGCTCCCGCACCCGGCGGCGCAGCCACTCGCGCTCCTGGCGTACGCCGACGAGGTCGACGTACGTCTGCCAGGTGCCGATCATCGTGCTCGACACCGTGCTCAGCAGGTGGCTGATCGGCGTGATGATCTCGAGGAACACGACTCCCAGCGGGTCGATGCGCCGCGACGTGCGCGTGTTGGTCACCAGCAAGGCGAGCGACACCACCAGGAGCGTGCCCGTGGTGAACAGGACCGAGTAGCGGCGGAGGAGGTTCAGCACGGCGCTCTCCCCGCCCGAGCAGGCTCCAGACGACTCTCTCCCCGGCGGAGAGGTCTCGCACCGCGAACGCCGGTCCGCGCCACGCGGCGTCCGGGCCGCCGAGCCCGCGTCATGGCCTGGTTTCCGATGGCTGCCGCCGTAGACGCTCCGCTACTGGATCGTGACGTCCTTGAGAAGGCTCAGCTCGTCGAGGACCTTGCCGGCGCCCATCACCACCGCGGTCAGCGGATCGTCGGCGAGCATGATCGGGAGCCCGGTCTCCTCGCGCAGCAGCACGTCGAGGTTGCGCAGCAGCGCGCCGCCGCCGGCCAGCACGATGCCCTTGTCGACGATGTCCGAGGCGAGCTCGGGCGGGCAGCGCTCGAGTCCGATGCGGACCGCTTCCACGACCTGGTTGATCGGCTCGAGCAGCGAGTCGCGGATCTCCTCGTCGGAGATCTCGACCGTCTTCGGCACGCCGGCGACCAGGTCGCGGCCCTTGATCTCCATCGTCTGGATCTCGCTCGACGGGTAGGCCGAGCCGATGGTGATCTTGATCAGCTCCGCGGTGCGCTCGCCGACCAGCAGGTTGTACTTGCGCTTGATGTACTGGATGATCGCCTCGTCCATCTTGTCGCCGCCGACGCGGACCGACTTCGAGAAGACGACGCCCGACAGCGAGATGACGGCCACTTCGGTGGTGCCGCCGCCGATGTCGACGATCATGTTGCCGGTGGGCTCGGTGATCGGCAGCCCGGCGCCGATCGCCGCCGCCATGGGCTCCTCGACCAGGTAGACCTCGCGGGCGCCGGCCGACTCGGCCGATTCGCGCACGGCGCGCTTCTCGACCTCGGTGCAGCCGAACGGCACGCAGATGATGATGCGCGGGCGGATCAGCGACTTCCGGTTGTGGATCTTCTGGATGAAGTACCGGAGCATCGCCTCGGTGATCTCGAAGTCGGCGATGACGCCGTCCTTGAGCGGGCGGATCGCGATGATGTTGCCCGGCGTGCGGCCGAGCATCCGCTTGGCCTCCGCGCCGACGGCCAGCACGCGGCGGCCGTTGCGGCTCTCCTTCTGCATCGCCACGACCGAGGGCTCGTTGCAGACGATGCCCTCACCCTTGAGGTAGATCAGCGTGTTGGCGGTGCCGAGGTCAATCGCAAGATCGTTCGAGAACCACCCCAGCAGCGAATCGAAAATCATGGTCTTGCCGATGCCCCCCCGCCCCGAGAACCTACCGCTTCCGAGCAGTGGGGTCAGCGAAGCGCCCCGTCACTACCAGATGCCATTTGGGGGGGCAACGGAGAACGGCCGCCGGGCGTCGTGATTCGCCGTTCGCGCCCGCTTCCCGTGCCGGCCGGCCGGGGCCGATGGCGGGCGGCGGGCGGGCGTTGCCTTCGACAGGGCGGCGCACTACCGTGGCCGGATGCTGCACTTCCTGCGTCGACACTCGCAGTCGCGGGTGATCCAGGTCATCTTCTTCCTCATCATCGCGGTGTTCGTGCTGTGGGGCGTCGAGGCGGTGGTCAGCGGTGGCAGCCCGCTCACCACCATCGCGACCGTCGACGGCCAGCCGATCGAGCAGATCTCGATCCAGCGGGCCGAGATGAATCTCGCCCAGGCCTACCGGGACGCCTACAAGGGCCAGTTCACCCCGGAGATGCAGAAGGCCATGAACCTCCGGCAGCGCGCCCTCGACGGTCTCATCGACCGCGCGATCCTGGCGGGGCAGGCCGAGAAGCTCGGCTACCAGATCGACGACCAGGAGCTGCGCGACTCGATCGTCGACAACCCGGCGTTCCAGCTCGGCGGCCGCTTCAACAAGGATCAGTACCTGCGCGTGCTGCGCTCGGCGGGCCTGACCCCGGGGGACTTCGAGAGCGCCAAGCGCGAGGACCTCGCCGTCGGGCGCGTGCAGAACCTGATCGGCGACAACGTGACGGTGAGCGACGACGACGTGCGCGACGACATCGTCTCGCGCGAGGAGAAGCGGACGCTGGCATTCGTGAAGATCCCGGCGGCCGATCTGACCGCGCAGGTACAGGTCACCGACGCCGAACTCGAGAAGTTCTACGAGGACAACAAGGCGCGCTACGCCGAGCCCGAGAAGGTCAAGGTCGAGCTGCTCGGCTACCCCGTGGACAGGTTCCAGGATGGGGTCGAGGTGACGGAAGAGCGCATCACCGAGCACTACGAGACCAACCTCGAAGCCAGGTACACGCAGCCGCACGAGGTTCGCGCGCGTCACATCCTGGTCCGCGTACCGCGCGACGCCGACGAAGCCACGAAGGCGAAGGCCCGCGCGCGCATCGACGAGGCGAAGGGGAAGATCGACGCGGGCGGCGACTTCGCCGCGCTCGCGAAGGCGTACTCCGAAGACCCGGGCTCGAAGGAGAAGGGCGGCGACCTGGGCTTCTTCCCGCGCGGCCGCATGGTCGGCGCGTTCGACGAAGCGGCGTTCGCCCTGAAGCCGGGCGAGGTCAGCGACGTCGTCGAGTCGCCGTTCGGCTTCAACGTCATCAAGGTCGAGGAGGTCCGCGAGGAGCGCAAGAAGCCGCTCGAGGAGGTCCGCGAGGAGGTCGTGGTCACGCTGCGGAACGAGTCGGCGACCGAGAAAGCTCGCGCCGCCGCGGACGAGGACGCGACCGCGCTCGGCAACGGCGCCACGCTCGATCAGATCGCGGAGAAGCGCGGTCTCACCGTCGACCGGCCGGAGCCACTGGCGCGCAACGCGGCGTTCCCCAGCCTCGGCCGCTCGCTGCCGCTCACCAACGCTCTCTGGGAGCTCAAGCCGGGCGGCCTCACGGCACCGGTCGACGTCAACGGCACCATCGTCATCGGCAAGCTGATCGAGAACGTCGCCTCGGTGACGCCGCCGTTCGCGGAGGTGAAGGACCGCGTCGACGCCGCCTACCGTCTGCAGAAGGCGACCGATGCCGCCAAGGCCGAAGCGGAGAAGGTGCTCGCCGCCGCCCGCAGCGACGGCCTCGAAGCCGCCGGGACCGCGTCGAGCAGGAAGGTCGAGGTCTCGTCCGCGTTCGCGCGTACCGGACCGTTCATCCCCGGCATGGGCACCAACCCGGCGGTGAAGGACGCCGCGTTCGCGCTCGCGCAGGACAGGAAGCTGGGCGACAAGGTGTTCGTGATCGGCAGCGATGCTTTCGTCGTCGAGCTGCGGGAAGTCGTGCTGCCGAGCGACGCGGACGTCCAGGCGAAGATGATCGAGGCGAAGAAGCAGCTGCTCGACAAGCGCCGCGAAGACGCCTTCGCGCGCTACCTCGGCGAGCTGAAGAAGACGGCGCAGATCGAGGTGAACGCAGAGCGCCTCGAAGCGATTCCGGGCGCGTAGCTCGACGGGGGACCCGGCGCCGGCGCGGGGGATGATCGCCCCGGCGTCGTCCGGCGGCGGGTCGTGCCGGCTTTCCTCGCGGCGGGCATGATGCGATGTTTCCGGGATGGCGATCGCGTTCCGTAGAGACGGGGGGACGCGGGGCTCCGTGCTGCTGGTGCACGGCTTCACCGGGTCGCCGCACGAGATGGAGCCGCTGGCGGACCCGCTTGCGGCGGCGGGCTTCGGGGTGCTCGGGCTCCGGCTTCCCGGGCACGGCGCGTCCGGGGCCGGTGAGCCGAACGTGTGGAGCGCCTGGGAGCAGGCGGTGCTCGACGGCTTCGCCGAGCTCACCGCCATGCGGCCCGGCGCGCCGCGCGCGGTGGTCGGGCTGTCGATGGGCGCGCTGCTGGCGCTCGAGCTCGCGCGCCAGAGCGGCGACGAGGTGCGCTCCGTGGTCGCGCTGTCGCCTGCGGTGACGCTTCCGCCCGCGCTCCGCGCGGCACTGTGGCTCGCCGCGCGGACGTTCGGCGAGCGCGGGCGCAGCCGCATGCTGCGCAAGGGCCCGAGCGACATCGCCGACGCGGGCGTCCGGGCGGCGCACCCGAAGTCGCCGCCGTTTCCGGTCGCGGCCGTGCTGTCGTTCAATGAGCTGCGCCTCGCGGTGCGCGCGCGCGTCGGCGCGGTGGTGCAACCGCAGCTGATCGTGCACTCGGTGCGCGACCGGACGTGCCCCGTCACCGGCGCGCACTGGCTCGCGCGCAATACCGGGGCGCGCGACGTCGAGCTGTGCATCCTCGAGCGCAGCGGTCACGTGATCCCCGTGGACGTCGAGCGCGCGCACGCGAGCGAGCGCGTCGTCGCGTTTCTCGAGCGCACGCTCGCGCCGCGCGCGCTGCCCGATCCTCCGGTCGAGGCTGCGCAGGCCGCGGCGCACGAAGCGCTGTCCGAGAGCTGAACGCCGGCTGCGAGACTCGCCCCGGGAGCCGACCGGCTGCGAGACTCGCTCGGGCAGCCGCAGGTCCGGCGCGGGTCGCAGATCGCGGCGCGTCCTCTCGGAGGACGTGCAGCCATTCCCTCCCGGCTCGGTCCGGGGTCGTCGTCGCGCCCTGCGGGCGCGGCGCCTCGACCCGCGGCCCGGTCCGGGGATCGCCGCAGGAGCTGTCAGAACGCGTCGCCCGCGTCGTCGTGCTGCCGCGACGCGGCCGCGGCGGCGCGCCGCCGCCCGCCGAACAGCGCCGTCCAGAGCTCGAGCACCGTCGCGACGCCCTGCACGTCGAGGCCGTCCGGGGCGCGCACCTGACGCGCGGTCGCAGCGGGCACGACCGCGCGCGTGAAGCCGAGCTTGTGCGCCTCGCGGAGCCGGGTCTCCGCGTGCCGCACCGCGCGCACCTCGCCCGCGAGCCCGACCTCACCGAACAGCGTCAGGCCCTCCGGCAGCGGCGTGTCGCTGGCACTCGAGCCGATCGCGGCGATGATCGCGAGGTCTGCCGCGGGCTCTTGCACCCGGATGCCGCCCGCGACGCTCACGAAGAGGTCGTGCTCGAAGAGCTTCAACCCGGCGCGCTTGTCGACGATCGCGGTGAGCACGGCGACGCGGTTCGCGTCGAGGCCGAGCGTCGTGCGGCGCGGCATCGCGAGCGCCGAGCGGGTGCACAGCGCCTGCACCTCGACCAGCAGCGGCCGCGTGCCCTCGATCGTCGGCAGCACCGCCGATCCCGAAGCGCCCTTCGGCCGCTCCGCGAGCAGCACCGCCGACGGGTTCGCCACGTCCTCGAGCCCGCGCTCCCCCATCTCGAACACGCCGACCTCGTTGGTCGGCCCGAAGCGGTTCTTGACGGCGCGCAGCAGGCGCAGCCCGCCGCCCTGATCGCCCTCGAAGTGCAGCACGGTGTCGACCACGTGCTCGAGCACGCGCGGCCCGGCGATCGTGCCTTCCTTGGTCACGTGGCCGATCAGGAGCATCGGCTTGCCCGTCGACTTCGCCTGCGCCACCAGCGCCGCTGCGCACTCGCGCACCTGCCCGACGCTGCCCGCGGCGGAGGTCAGCTCGCGCGAGTGCATGGTCTGGATCGAGTCGATGAGCACGATGCCCGGGTCGGTCGCCGCGACGTGGCCGATGATCTCCTCGACGCACGTCTCGGGCAGGATCAGCACCGACTCGTTGCACGACAGGCGATCCGCGCGCAGCTTCACCTGCTCGGGCGACTCCTCGCCACTCACGTAGAGCGCCGTGAGCCCGCCCTTCGCGAGCTCGGCGAGGACCTGCAGGCCGATCGTCGACTTGCCGATGCCGGGGTCGCCGCCGAGCAGCGTGACCGAGCCCGGAACGATGCCGCCGCCGAGCACGCGGTCGAGCTCTTCGAGCCCCGTCCGGATGCGCGCGTGGCTCTCCGACGTGACGGCGCTGAGCGCGCGCGGCTTCGCCGCGCGCTGCGCAGCGATCGCGACCGACGTGCGCGCGCCGCCGAAGCCGCCGCCACCGCCCGTCGCCGGACGCGGCGCGACGCTCTCCTCGACGACCGTCTCCCACGCGCCGCACTCCTGGCAGCGGCCGAGCCACTTCGCGAACTGGGCGCCGCACTGCTGGCAGACGAAGACCGTGCGCGCGCGAGCCACGCGCCGCCCTTACCACATCGCACTCCGGCGCCAAGCCCGCGCCGCTGGCACCGCGTACATGATCCGGCTGCGAGGGGCGTCGCGGGGCGGCAAGATGCGTGGCGCGATCTCGATGACGGGACGCTCTCGAAGGCGGGACGCTAGGGATGCGGAGCGTAGCCCTCGTGCTGCGGCAGGTGGTCGGTGATGTCGAACCAGGCGGCCTTCGACGTCGCGAAGATGTGCGCGTCGGGCTTGAACGGCGGGTCGTCGTCGAAGCTGCCCGCCGCGAGCCACACCAGATCCGGCAGGAAGTCGACCGGGAACTGCAGGTTCGAGCCGCAGTCGGCGCAGAACGTCCGCTGCACCTGCTCGGACGAGCGGAAGCTCTTCACGTGCTCCTCACCGCGCGTGAAGCGGAAGCCGCTGCGCCGGAACTCGCCGTAGGTCGAGAACGGGGCGCCGTGCTGCTTCCGGCAGCGCGAGCAGTGGCGGTGGTGCAGCGCTTCGAGCGGACCGGTCGCCTCCCAGGCAACGGCGCCGCACAGGCAGCTTCCGTGCATCATCGGGCATCCTCCGTCGTCGTCGGCGCGATCGGCGCTCGGCTGCGATCCTGCCGCGGTGCACGGGCTCAACCAAGCCGCCCGGCTGCCTGTCGACCTCTTCGGGACGTCCGGTTGACAGGTGTGCGGTGCTCGCCTAGGCAGGCCCCCGATGATCGCCGGGCAGCACCTCGCCGACGAGCTCGACGAGCTGGCGGCGCAGAGCCTGGGCCGCGCCCGGCGTACGATCGGCGGCGCGCAGGGACCCACGGTGCGCGTCGACGGGCGCGACGTCCTCTGCCTGTGCTCGAACAACTACCTGGGCCTCGCCGGCGACCCGCGGCTGCGCGACGCGGCGGTGGCGGCGATCGCGGAAGCGGGCATCGGCGCGGGCGCGTCGCCGCTCGTCAGCGGCCACATGGACGCGCACGAGCGGCTCGAGAGCGCGATCGCCGCGTGGCAGGGCTGCGAGGCGGCCCTCGTGTTCGGCTCGGGCTACCACGCCAACATCGGGGTGCTCGCGGCGCTCGTGCGAGCGGGCGACGAGGTGTTCAGCGACGAGCTGAACCACGCGAGCCTGATCGACGGCTGCCGCCTCTCGCGCGCGCAGATCCGGGCCTATCGCCACCTCGACGCGAGCGACCTCGAGCGGCAGCTCGGCGCGTCGCGCGCGCGTCGACGTCTGATCGTCACCGACTCCGTGTTCAGCATGGACGGCGACCTGGCGCCGCTCGCCGAGATCGTCGCGCTCGCCGATCGGTACGACGCCTGGGTGATGATCGACGAGGCGCACGCGGTCGGCGTGTTCGGCGAGACGGGCGCGGGCCTCGCCGAGGCGACCGGCCTCGGCGGGCGCATCACCGTGCGCATGGGCACGCTCGGCAAGGCGCTGGGCAGCTACGGCGCGTTCGTCGCGGGCTCGCGCGCGCTGATCGAGCTCCTGGTGAACCGTGCGCGGGCGTACGTCTACAGCACCGCGCTGCCGCCGCCGGTCATCGCGGCGGCCGATGCGTCGGTCGCGATCGTACGCGGCGACGCAGAGCGCCGGCGGGCCCTCTGGGACAACGCACGCCGTCTGCACGGCGGACTCGAGCGTGCCGGCCTCGCGATGCGGCCGTTCACGAGCCCGATCGTGCCGCTGGTCGTGGGCGGTGCGGCCGAAGCGCTCGCGGTCGCGGAGCGCGCGCTGGAGCAGGGCGTGCTCGCCCCGGCGATCCGTCCGCCGACCGTGCCGCAGGGTACGGCGCGCCTGCGCCTGACGCCGATCGCCGCGCACACGGCGCCGCAGATCGACCACGCGGTCGGCGTCCTGTCGCGGGCGATCCGGGAGACGGGAGCATGAGCCACGACGCCGCGCACGCCGCCGACCTCGATCGACGCTATCTCTGGCACCCGTTCACGCAGATGCGCGACTGGCTCGCGGGCGAGCCGCTGGTGATCGTGTCCGCCGAGGGCAATCATCTGATCGACGCGCAGGGCCGCCGCTACCTCGACGGCGTGTCGTCGCTGTGGTGCAACGTGCACGGCCACCGTCACCCGATCCTCGACGCCGCGGTGCGTGCCCAGCTCGACCGCGTCGCGCACTCGACGATGCTCGGTCTCACGCACCCGGGCGCCGCCGAGCTCGCGGCGCGCCTGGTGCCGCTCGCGCCGGACGGCCTGACGCGCGTCTTCTACTCCGACGCGGGTGCGACCGCGGTCGAGATCGCGCTCAAGATCGCCTTCCAGGCGTGCCAGCTGCGCGGCGAGACGACGCGCACGCGCTTCGCGTCGCTGGTCGAGGCCTACCACGGCGACACCATCGGAGCGATCGCGGTCGGCTACAGCGAGACGTTCCACCGCTTCTACCGGCCGCTGCTGTTCGACGTCCTGCGCCTGACGCCGCCGCACGTGTTCCGCTGGCGCGACGGCATGACCGAGGATGCGGCGTGCGCGGCCGCGATCGACGAGGCGCGCGCGAAGCTGCACGCGCACGGTCACGAGCTCGCGGCGTTGATCGTCGAGCCGCTGGTGCAGGGCGCCGCCGGCATGTGGATGCACCCGCCGGAGTACCTCGCCGCGCTGGCGCGGCTCGCGCGCGAGGTCGGCACGCTGCTGATCTGCGACGAGGTCGCGACCGGCTTCGGGCGCACGGGAACCTTCTTCGCGTGCGAGCAGGCGGGCATCGCGCCCGACCTGCTGTGCGTCGGCAAGGGCATCACCGGCGGGTATCTGCCGCTCGCCGCCACCTTCGCGAGCGAGGCGCTGTTCGCGACGTTTCTCGCGCCGTACGAGGACTTCGTCGCCTTCTTCCACGGCCACACCTACACCGGGAACCCGCTCGCCTGCGCCGCCGGCCTCGCCTCGCTCGACGTCTTCGAGCAGGAGAAGACGATGACGCACGTGCAGGGCCTGGCACGCGTGCTCGGCGAGAAGCTCGCGCGCGAGATCGCGCCGCTCGCGCACGTCGGCGACGTGCGCCGCTGCGGCCTCATGACCGGCATCGAGCTGGTGCGCGACCGTGCGACGCGCGCGCCGTATTCGCCGGCCGCGAAGATCGGCCACCGCGTGTGCGACGCCGTGCGGAAGCACGGTGTCATCCTGCGCCCGCTCGGTTCCGTGATCGTGCTGATGCCGCCGTTGAGCCTGCGGATGGACGAGCTCGACCTGCTGGTGTCGGCGACCGCGCAGGCGATCCGTGAGGTGACGCAAGCGTGAGCGGTCGCGTGCTGCTCGTCACCGGCACCGACACCGGCGTCGGCAAGACGTGGGTGTCGTGCGGCGTGCTCCGCGGGGCGCGTGCCGCGGGCCTGCGTGTGGCGGCGCGCAAGCCCGCCGAGACCGGCTGCGATCCGGATGCGACAGGAAGGCTCGTCGGCGCGGACGCGGTCGCGCTTCACGCCGCGGCGGGCGCGGACGAGCCGGTCGACGCGGTGTGCCCGATCCGGTTGCCCGATCCGCTCGCGCCGTCGTTCGCGGCGCGGCGCGCCGGCGTGACGATCGACGTGGCCCGGGTCGTCGCGTCGTGCCGGCAGCGCGTGGCCGAGGTCGACCTGCTGCTGGTCGAAGGGGCGGGCGGGCTGCTGGTGCCGATCGCCGACCGATTCACCTTCGCGGATCTCGCGCGCGAGCTCGGCGCGCGGCTGCTGCTCGTCGTCGGCGCGCGGCTGGGCGCGATCAATCACGCGCTCCTGTCGCTGGAGGTCGCGACGTCGCGCGGCATTCCCGTCGCGGGCTTCGTCGTCAATCACTTCTCCTCGACCCGCGACCTCGCGACCGACACGCTCGCGGCGAGCCTGCGCGAGCTGACCCAAGTGCCGCTGCTCGCGGAGGTCGGGCACGACGCGGACCCGGCGCTCCTCCTTCCGGCCGCGGCGGTGCGGCGGCTCGCGAGCTGAGGGCGAGACCGGCATCGCTCGACGCCGCGGCGCTGTCACCCCGGCGCCTTCCCGGTGCTGTTCCGGTGCTGTCGCGTCGACCGGGGCGGCAAACGGCCGGTCAACACGTCCTTTCCGTACCAGCCGAACGCGGCGGCCAGGTCGGCAGGTCGAGCAGGCAGCGCCCGCGACGGTCCGCGGGCACGGCGACGTCGAGCAGCCTCAGGATCGTCGGCATCACGTCGCGCACCTGCACCGTCGTCGCGACTCGCGCGGCGGGCACGTCGGGTCCGTTCATCAGCAACAGGCCGTCGCGCGCGTGGTAGCCGCGGTGCGGGTACGCCGCCTTGCCGCGATTCGGCGACACGATCGCATCGCCGAAGTGCAGGTCGGCCTCGTAGCGCGCGTCGAGCTCGGCGACCACGTCGGGCAGGCGGGCGGCGTGCGGTCCGTCGAACAGCTCTTCGCGGAGGTGCACGCCGCGGCAGATCGGATCCCCGGTCACCGGATCGTGAAGCGCACGCAGGCGCTCGACGAGCGTCCGTCGCAGCGGCTCGAGCTCGGCGCGCGGCACGACACCTTGCGCCTCCCGTCCGGCCAGATTCACCTGGAAGCCTGCGAGCGGGTAGAACACGTCGACCGGCAGGACGGACGTGCGCGCGAGGTCGACGAACGGCCACTGGTGACCGAGCGCGCGCACGCGCCCGACGAGCGCTTCCGGCAGCCGGCTCTTGAGGCGCTGCGCGCGTGACGAGGCGATCAGCGCGCGGTACGCGCGCTCGATCCCGCCGAGCAGCACCGTGCCGCGCGCGATCGCCGGGCCCTTGCGCGCGAGCAGGCCCTCGCGCTCGAGCCACGTCGTCGGGCGAAACGTCCGCGGCGGCATGGGCCCGCTGCCGTGGTCGGAGAGAACGAGGACGGTGCTCTCCGGGTGAATCGTCTCGAGGAAGCGGCCCATCGCGGCGTCGGTGCGCTCCAGGTACTCGTCGATGAGCGCGCGCCAGCCGGGCAGCGACGGGTGCTCGCAGAACAGGTGGTTCGCGATGTCGGGCACCTTGAACACGACCAGAAAGAGGTCCCAGTCGCGTTCGAGGTACAGCGTGGTGCCCACCTCGACGACGCGCTCGAGGTCGAAGTCGAGGTAGCGACGGCAGCGCGCGACGTCGCGCGGATCGACCTCGTCGCAGCGGCAGAGGCTCATCGGCGCGACGCGCTCGACGAGCTCCGGCGGGAAGGTCGGCGGTCGCACCTCGTCCGCGACCGGTACGCTCGGGATGACGACGCCGTTCACCGGCCAGGGGAGGGAAGTCATCGGTACGCTGACCGCGGCCACCGAACGCCCGGCGGACGAGGCGATGGAGAGCAGCGTCTCCGCCGCGTAGGCGCGGGCGTCGACGCGCGCGGCGGACAGGCTCGGGAAGCGGCGTGCGTCGAACTCGCATGTGTCGACGACACCGTGCTGCGCGACGTCGAGCCCGGTGAGCAGCGTGACCCACGCGCCCGCCGCGACCGGCCACGTCGACTCGGTCCTGGCCGTGAGGCCGCTCGCGGCGAGGCGCGACCACACGGGCAGGCGCCCGCACGCCGCGAGCGGCTCGGTGTAGTGGGGGCCTCCGCCGTGGAGGCCGATGACGACGACGCGACGACGAGTCATGCAGCGCCTGCGGCGCGAGCCGCCCGGTAGAGCGCATCGTAGCGGGCCGCCGCGACGCC
>VGTK01000005.1 GCA_016874715.1 Deltaproteobacteria bacterium
CGCCCATCGCAGCCGCCAGCGCAGGCGCGCTCGCCGCCCTCACCTGCTGCCGCTGGCTGCTCGGTATCGGCGTCGACACGGCGGCGCGCGACCTCGTGCTCCCGGCCGGCAGCGCCATCTGGACCGACGGCGCTGCGCCCGCCCGCCTGCGGTGCCCTCGTGGTTGCCCGCCGCCGGACCAGCCGGTATGAAGTGGGGTCCCTTCGCGCCCCCACCCCGCGCGGTTCTTCACACCCTTCACTCCTAGAGGATCGTCTCCCATGCCGGATCTCATCGCACCCCACGGTGGGCTCAAGGAGCCCGTCTCGCGCACCGTCGCGTCCGAGCGAATCGAGAGCTTCAAGAGCGAAGCCGCGAAGCTGCGCAGAATCCCGGTGTCGGACGCCGACCTGTCGACCGTCTACCGTTTCGGTGACGGCGGGTTGAGCCCGCTCACCGGCCCGATGGGCGAGGCCGAGTACCATCGCGTGCTCGACGAGGCCTGCATCGAGCGCGGCGGAAGGAAGTACGCGTGGACCATCCCGCTCGCGTTCCCGGTCGACGCGACGATCGCGAGGCAGGTCGCCAAGGGCGACCGGGTCGCGCTCGCGAGCTCGCGCGGCGACATCGTCGCGACGCTCGACGTGAGCGACGTCTTCGCGTGGGACAAGCAGAAATATCTCAAGTCGGTCTACGGGACCGAACGGACCGACCATCCGGGTGCCGACATGGTGCTCAAGGGGGACGCCGAGGCGACGCACCTGATCGGCGGCACGATCGACGTCCTGCCGCAGCCCAAGCACCCGGCGTTCGGCAAGTACGTCCTCACGCCGCGCGAGGTCCGGACGCTCCTCGCCGCGAAGGGCTGGGAGCGCGTGGTCGCCTTCCAGACCCGCAACCCCCTGCACCGCGCGCACGAGTACGCGCTGGTCTACGGCCTCGAGACGCTCGTCCGTCAGGGCCTGAACGCCGGCGCCTGCCTGAACCCGTTGATCGGCGAGACCAAGGGCGACGACGTGCAGGCCGACGTTCGCATGTCGACCTACGAGGCGCTGATCACGCAGCGCGGACTCGGCGAGGGCGACAGCGACCAGGCGCTGTGGGGCCCCCGGAAGGAGTCGGTGCCCGATCGCGTGATCCTGCTCGGGCTCGACATCAAGATGTTCTACGGCGGGCCGAAGGAAGCGGTGATGCACGGCATCTACCGGCAGAACTTCGGGTTCACCGACATCATCATCGGCCGCAAGCACGCCGACGCCCCGTACCAGGACGGCAGCAACATCTGGGGCGACTTCGACGCCCAGGAGATCTTCGGCAAGCTCGGCGGCGACCTGCAGATCAAGCCGCTGAAGGTCGGCTTCGCCGCGTACTACGAGTCGATCGGACGCGTCGATCTGACCGAGAACCACCCGGAGGAGAAGCCCGTGTCGATCTCGGGGAAGGACGTCCGCAAGAGCCTGCTCGATGGCAAGCAGGTCGACCCGCGCATCATGCGCGAGAGCACCTCGCGGATCCTCGCCGAGGCGATGAAGCAGGGGGCGTGAGGCTGCCGCCGCAGGTCGCCGTCCCCACCGGCTGACCGAAGTCCCGAGCGCGCTCAGCGCAGCGCGCGATCGATCGAAGGGAGTGCGGAGAGTGGGGCGCTGCGCGGCTTCGCCGCGCGGCGCGAGGGCTCGCGGGGCGCTTCCGTCGCGACTACCCGACGGACGCTCCGAGCTCGAGCGAGACCCCGTAGAAGCGCGTCAGCAGCATGGCGAGCGCGAGCAGCGCGGCCACCATGCCGAGCAGCGACGACACCGCCACCCCGGCGAGCAGCAGGCTCAGCAACACGCCAGCGATCCCGAGAACCGGCGCCACGAACTCCGGCTGGTTGAACGGCGCCACCGGGTAGGTGATCTTCACCAGTCGGTCGACCGCGTCGCGCGTGAACAGCCCATCCGGAGCGATCGTCTCCCCGAGGGCCGACAGGGCGCCCGAGACCGTGTCGACCAGGCTCTGCCAGGAGAAGTCCTGCACCATGACGCCCTCCTTCGCTTCTACGGCGCGGTGCTGTTCGCACCCATGCGGCGCGCACCGATCCAGATGATCAGCACGCCATCCTCGTAGCGCGGCCCGCCCACCATGATCGTGCCGCGCTTGCCGAGCGTGAGATCCGTTCGCATCAGCGTGTGGCGGTCCTTCACCAGCGCGACGTTCAGCGAGACGCGACCGCCGCGCGTGTCCTTCGCCATGACCTGCAGGTGGCGCCCGCCCGGGATCTCGAAGCTCGCCGGGTTTCCGCAGCTCACCTCGCTCTTCTCTTGCTTCACGAGGCGATACGACGTGTAGCCCTTGTCGTGGAACAGCCGCTCGAGCTGCCCACGAACGCTCGCGAGCTGCGTGTCGATGTGCGTGCTGGAGCTGGTCGCGAGTACGGTCCCGACCTCGAGCGCCACTCGCTCCTGCCCGTAGGCCGCAAACGGCAGCACGCTCAGCGCGGCCACCACCGGGACCAGGCGACGGAGCTTCCTCCGCCGAAGCGAGCGGCGCAGCAGCGCTCCGGTCCGCAGGTGGCCGGATGGTGCGAGGTGCACGGGGAAGGATCCGGATGCAGCCATCAACGTCTGTCCGACGCCGCCAGCTCCTCGTCATCGATCCAGATGACCGTCGTGTCGCTCGCGGGCTCGCTCCACATCGAGACCGCGCTGCGCGGGAAGTTCACCGACTCGACCTGCACCTGCTTGTTCGATGCGGAACGCATGCCGCGGGCCACACCGGTACGCGCGACGTCGAACGAGTTCCCCGTGAGCACCGGCGGGCGCTGCGCGACGACCGTCGCCGGCGATCCCTCACGGGACGAGCCCTTCGCTCCGCCTGCCGTGACGGACGACTCCGCGGCCACCCGCCAACCCTCGCGCGGCGACTCGCCCGACTCCGGCACCAGCGTGACTGCGAGAAGCACGGAGGCGGCGAGCGCCACACCACCCGCGAGCGTCCAGCGCCACGCGGGGCGGCCGCCTGCCGCGGGCTCTTCCCAGGTTCCGGGGTCGAAGACGCCGTCGTCCGCGGCGGTGACATCCTTGCGACCGAGGAGCAGGCCACCGAACCGGCTCGACGCCGCCGCCACGCGCAGTCCGGTCGAACGCGGCGCCACCGGCTCGATCGTCGGGGCGACGGCGGCCCAGATCCGACTCAGGTCGATGTCCGCGATCTCGTGATCGATGGCCGCGGCGAGGAGCTCCTGCACCCGCTCGCGCTGCGCCAGCGCGGCCTCGCACCCCTTGCAACGCGTGATGTGCATCGCTGCGTCGCGCATGGAGCGGCCGTCGAGCTCGCCATCGTAGAAGGTGTCGATCAGGCGCTCCGCCTCGCGGCAATTCACACGAACTCCTGGAGGCGAGCCTGCAGCTTCTTGCGGGCGTAATGGAGCCGGCTCATCACCGTTCCCTTCGAGCACTGCATGACCCGGCTGATCTCCTCGTACGACAGGCCTTCCAACTCTCTCAACAATATCACGGCTTTGTGATCCGGGGTCAACTCGTCGATCGCGGCCCGAACGCGCGTTCGCAGCTCGGCGTCCTTCGTTGCCTCGAAAGGGTCGCCGCGCGGGTCCTCGTCGCCGATGCGATCGAGAAGGTCTTCGGCCTGACCGTCGCTGCCGCTGACACGCGTCGAGTCCGCGAGCGGACGGCGCCACTCGCGTCGCTGATGGTCGATCGCGAGGTTGACCGCGATGCGATAGACCCACGTGTAGAAGCTTGCATCACCCTTGAATCGGCCGATCGAGCGGAATGCCTTGATGAACGTTTCCTGGGTGACCTCGAGCGCGGCCTCACGGTCGTGGAGCATCCCCATGACCACCGCGAGGACACGGCGCTGGTAGCGTTCGACCAGCTCACGAAACGCCTCCTTGTCGCCGCCCCCGGCGAGGCGGACCAGGTCCCAGTCTGTTCTCTCCACCGACACTAGACTGTGCTTCCTCGCGAGAAATTCATCTCAGAGCCGCCCAGTTCGGACCCTTCTTGAGTTCGACCAGGAGCGGCACCGCAAGCGCCACGACAGACTCCATGGCCCGACGGACCAGCTCGCCTGCCGGCTCGACCTCGGCCTCGGGGACCTCGAACAGCAGCTCGTCGTGGACCTGAAGCAGCATGCGCGCCCCGCTGCCAGCGGCCTCGATCTCCCGCTCGACGGCAAGCATCGCGACCTTGATGACGTCGGCGGCGGTGCCCTGGATCGGGCTGTTCCAGGCCATGCGCTCGGCTGCCTGCCGTATGTTGGCCTCGCGCGCGTTCAGGTCCGGAAGGTAGCGGCGGCGACCGATCAGCGTCGCGACGTAGCCGTCGCGTCGGCCGTCGGCGACCACGCGCTCGGAGAACGCGCGCACGCTCGCGTACCGTTCGAAGTAGCGCCGGATGTAGTCGTCCGCCTCGGCTAACGTGATGCCGAGCTCGCGCGACAGGCGCTGCGGGCCCATGCCGTAGATGATGCCGAAGTTGATGACCTTGGCCTGGCGGCGCATCTCGGGCGTGACGTCTCCGGGCGTCACGCCGAACACCTCGGCCGCGGTGCGGCGGTGGATGTCCTCGCCGCTGCGAAACGCCTCCACGAGAACCGGATCTCCGGTGAGGTGTGCGAGGACCCGCAGCTCGATCTGCGAGTAGTCGGCGGACAGCAGGGCCATGCCGGGCGGTGCCACGAAGGCCGCGCGAATGCGGCGCCCCTCGGCGCTCCGGACGGGGATGTTCTGCAGGTTCGGCTCGCTCGACGACAGCCGCCCCGTTGCGGCGACGGTCTGGTTGAACGACGTGCGGAGCCGTCCGGTCTTCGGATCGACGAGATCGCCGAGACCCGACACGTAGGTCGACATCAGCTTGGCGAGCCCGCGGTGCTCGACGATCTTCGCCGCGATCGGCGTCGACTCCGCGAGCTTGTGGAGCACGTCGGCGTCGACGGACAGACCGGTCTTCCCGCGCTTGACCCCCTTGGTCGGCAGCGCGAGCTTCGTGAACAGCACCTCACGGAGCTGCGCCGGCGAGCCGAGGTTGAACGGCCCGCCCGCGACTTCGAAGATCTCCGCCTCCAGCCGGTCGGCGGTGGCGCGAAACTCCCGCCCCGCCTGCGCGAGCACGTCCCGGTCGACCGCGATGCCGCGTGCCTCCATGACCGCGAGCAGCCGCGCCAGCGGCAGCTCGATATCGCGGTACAGCTTCGCGAGTCCCGTCGCGTCGAGCTCCGCGAGAAGCGCGGGACCGAGCTCGAGCAGCGCGCTCGCGACCCCCTCGCCGCGCGCGGCGAGGTCGGGGTCGCCGCGCGCCGGCAGCGTGCGATGGAGGCGGTCGGCCGCGAGCGCGTCCACGGAGTGCCCGCGCCGCGACGGATCGAGCACGTAGGACGCGAGCTGCAGGTCGCAGACGTCGGCCTCCGGCAGTGTCGCGTGCACGCGGGCGTCGAGCCCGAGGAGGTGCAGCAGCGCCTTCACGTCCTCGACGACCAGCGTGCAGCCACGGCTCGAGCGAGTCAGCTGCTCGCGCAGGCGTCGCGGGACGTCGAGCGTGACCAGCACGCGGTCGTCGTCCGCGGCCGCGACGGCGACGCTGCGCGACGGGCCGTCGAGCGCGAGCTCGCCCGCGCGCGGCGTGCCCTCGACGACCGCGACCGCCACCAGGCCCGGTGCGGCGAGCACGCGATCGATCTGCTCCCCCGACGCGGGTTCCACCCGGCGCGCGACGATCGGCGCGGCCGGGCCGAGGAATTCCTTGAGCAACGCCGTGAACTCGAGCTCGTTCGCGAGTTCCTCGAGCTCACCGGGTCGGGACGCACCCCGGTCCAGGGCCTCCGGAGCGACATCGGCGGGCAGGTCGCAGTCGCAGCGGATCGTGGCGAGAAAGCGGCTGCGGCGTGCGTCCTGCTCCCCCTCCTCGACGATCTGCCGCACCCGCTTCGCGCCACGCAGGCCCAGGCCTTCGATCTCGTCGAGGCGCCGGTACAGCTCGTCGATCGAGCCGAAATGCGCGATCAGCCGCACCGCGGTCTTCTCACCGATCCCCTTCACACCCGGAATGTTGTCGATCGCGTCGCCCATCAGCGCCATGACGTCGACGACCTGCTCCGGCGCCACGCCGAAGCGCGCGCGCACCTCGTCGATGCCGGTGGACCGGTCGTGCATGGTGTCGACCAGCGTCACGCACGGACCGACGAGCTGCATCATGTCCTTGTCGCTGGTGACGATGCGGACCTCGGCGCCGGCATCGCAGGCGCGCCTGGCCAGCGTGCCGATCACGTCGTCGGCCTCGACTCCCGGCAGCTCGACCAGCCTGATGCCCAGCGCCGTCACCAGCCGCTTGATGTAGGGCAGCTGCACCACGAGCTCGGACGGCGTCTCGGGACGCGTCGCCTTGTAGTCGGCGTAGGCCTCGCTGCGGAACGTCTTGCCGGGCGCGTCGACGACCACCGCGATCCGCGTGACCTTCTCCTCGCGAAGCAGCTTCGCGAGCATGCTGGTGAAGCCGTACGCCGCACCGGTCGGCAGACCCCGCCGGGTGGCGAGGGTCGGGAGCGCGTGGAAGGCACGGAAGACGATTCCGCTGCCATCGACCAGCCAGATCCGGTCCGGCGCCGCCCCCGCCGACATCTGCGCAGACCTACCAACGAGCCGGGACGAAGTCACGCGGGCCGACGATCTGCGCCGCGCCCGGAATCGCCGCGATCGAGGACTCTGTACTTGTCCAGCGCACGGGGGAGCGCGCGCCTCGAGCGCCCGGACCGCGCGCCCTCGCAAGCCGCGATCTCGCGGGGAGCATCTTGACAACTTTTCGAGCGGCCATTATTACCGCCCACCGAATTCCACCGCCTGGGGATCGTCGAAGGCGCGACATGATCGAAGTCCACGAACTCACCAAGCGTTACGGTGATCGAGAAGCCGTGCAGGGAATCTCCTTCTCGGCTGCTCGCGGGCAGGTGCTGGGGTTCCTCGGCCCGAACGGCGCGGGCAAGACCACCACGATGCGCATGCTGACGGGGTTCCTGCCGCCGTCGTCCGGAACCGCACGCATCGCCGGCTTCGACATCTTCACCGAGTCGCACGAGGTGCGCCGGCGGATCGGGTACCTGCCCGAGAATCCGCCGCTCTACGGCGACATGACCGTGCGCTCGTACCTGACCTTCGTCGCGCGGCTCAAGGGCGTCGAGCGCGCCCGGGTCCGCAGCGCCTGCGAGTCCGTCATCGAACGGACGGGTCTCGGCGACGTCGCCGGTCGCCTGCTCGCGCATCTGTCGAAGGGCTACAAGCAGCGCGCCGGCCTCGCTCAGGCACTGATCCACGATCCCGAGGTGCTGGTGCTCGACGAGCCCACCATCGGCCTCGACCCGCGGCAGATCATCGAGATCCGCCAGCTCATCAAGAGCCTGTCGACCGGCGAGCGCACGGTCATCCTGTCGACGCACATCCTGCCCGAGGTCGCGCAGGTCTGCGACAAGGTCGTGATCATCAACTCCGGGCGCATCGCGTGCGAGGACAGCATCGCCAACCTCACCCGCGAAGCGACCCTCGAGGAGGTCTTCCTGCGACACATCAGCAGCGATGCCGCGGCCGACGAGCGCGCCGCGCACGCGCTCGCCGAGGCCGAAGCGAGGCTCTGAGCGGTGCGCAACGTCCTCACCATCGCCGGGCGCGAGCTGCGCTCGATCTTCGTGTCGCCGATCGCCTACGTCGTCACGACGGGCTTCCTGCTGCTGGGCGGGTGGTTCTTCTTCAACCTGCTGGCACGCTTCAACCTGCTGGTCTCGATGTACTCGAGCTTCCAGGGTGGGGCGGAGGCGATGCAGCGTCTCAACGTCAACGAGTTCGTCCTGGCCCCGCTGTTTCACAACCTCTCGGTCGTGCTCGTGATCCTGATCCCGATGATCACCATGCGCGGCTTCGCGGAGGAGAAGCGCGCGGGCACGTACGAGCTGCTGCTCACGTCGCCGGTTGCAACGTGGGAGATCGTCCTCGGCAAGTTCGTCGGAATGGTCGCCTTCGTCTCCGTGATGATCGCGCTGACCTCCAGCTACGGGTTCATCCTCTGGATCTACGGCAACCCCGAGGTCGGCATCATGGTCGCGGGCTACCTCGGACTCCTGCTCCTCGCGATCACCTTCGTCACCATCGGGCTCTTCGCTTCGTCGCTCACCGAGAACCAGATCATCGCCGCAGTGACCGGTCTCGTCATGCTGCTGCTGCTCTTCGTCATCGCGTGGCCCGCCGACAGCGCGGGCCAGACGGTCGGCGACGTGCTGCGCTACGTCTCGGTCACCGAGCACTTCGCCAGCCTCGTCAAGGGCGTGATCGACAGCAAGTCCCTGGTCTACTTCGCCACCATGATCGTCGGCTGGCTGTTCCTCACGCAGCGCTCGGTCGAATCGATCCGTTGGCGCTGAGCGGGCGCGCACTCCATGCACCGATCGCAATCGCTGCTGGGCATCGTCGGGCTGCTCCTCCTCTTCTTCGGGGGCGTCTCGGTCTTCTTCACCAGGCGGCTCGAGGCGTACGCGCTCTTCCACATCGCCGTCGGCTTCGTCCTGCTCGCCTACTTCCTGCTCCGCAGCTTCCGGGACCTCGGCGCCCTGCTGAGCGCGCGCTCCACCCGCTACGGCGCCAACATGGTCGTCTACTCGTTGCTCTTCGTGGCGTTGCTGGTCGCCGTCAACTGGTTCGGGGCGCGCTACAACAAGCGCTGGGACGTCAGCGAGTCGGGTGTCTTCAGCGTCTCGCCCCAGGCGCAGAGCGTGCTCGCGACCCTGACCCAGGACGTCGAGATGCAGGCCTTTCTCGAGGGCGGGCACGATCCCGAGATCGAGAGCCTGTTCGACAGCCTGACCTATGCTTCGCCGCGCGTGAAGACCACGCTGATCGACCCCGACAAGCAGCCCGAGCTTGCCGAGAAGTACGGCGTGCGCTCCTATCGCACGGTCCGCGTCGCCTACGGGGAGAACGCGACGACCGTCTCGCAGCCGAGCGAGGAATCCCTCACCAACGCCCTCATCAAGGTGACCAAGCAGACCTCGCAGACGGTGTGCTTCGTCGAGGGCGAGGGCGAACCCGACATCGACGATCAGCAGAACGCGTTCGGGTTCGCCGGCGCGAAGGAAGCTCTCACCGGCGAGAACTACCAGACGCGCAAGCTCGTGCTGCTCCAGGAGGCAACGGTCCCCGACGACTGCAACATCGTCGTCGTCGCAGCCCCGCAGCGCGCGCTCCTGCCACCGCCGATCGACGCACTGTCCGCGTTCCTCCGGAAGGGCGGTCGCGCCATCTTCATGCTGCCGCCTCGCGAGGGCGACGAGCTCGCTCCGCTGCTCGCCGAGTTCGGCGTGAAGCTCGGCAAGGATGCAGTGGTCGACCAGGTCGTACGCCTCTTTCAGGGACCGCAGCTCGGCCTCAACCCGATCGTCAACAGCTACGGCGCGCATCCGATCACGAAGGACATCAAGGAGCGAACCGTGTTCCCGCTCACGCGGAGCGTCGACGTGGGCCAGGCGAAGCCCGGACTCACCGTCGTCTCCCTCGCGAAGACGAGCCAGTCGAGCTGGGCGGAAACCGACCTGACCACGCTCTTCGACGCGCAGTCCGCCGTGCTCGAGGAGAGCGACGTGAAGGGCCCGGTGTCGATCGCCGTGGCGGTGGCCGCCGACCTGAAGCAGCTCGGCATGGGCGAAGGCGAGGCACGTCTCGTGGTGTTCGGCACCGCGGCCTTCGCCGACAACAAGAACATCCACACGCTGTACAACCGGGACCTCTTCCTGAACTCCGTGGGCTGGCTCACGAGCCAGGAGGAGCTGCTGTCGATCCGTCCGCGGACGGTACGCGCGTCGCGCGTCGAGTTCAGCGAGGAGCAGGCGACCGCGATCTTCTACCTCTCGGTCCTGGTGATCCCCGAGTTGCTGATGATCGTCGGCCTCGTGATCTGGTGGCGGCGCTCCACGCTCTGAGCCCTGCCGGGCGGGCATCCCGATGCGCTTGCGGAACACGCTGATCCTGGCCGTCGTCGTGGCGCTGCTCGGCGCCTACGTGCTCTGGGTCGAGAGACCCGCAATGGAGCGTGAGGAGCAGGAGTCCCGCCTGCTCGACCTCGACCGCGAGAAGGTCACCGGACTCTCGCTCGAGTCGGCGAAGGGGAAGATCGAGCTCGTGAAGTCCGAGCCTTCCGGCTGGAAGATCACGAGCCCGAGGGAGACTGCGGCCGATCAGGTCGCGGTGGACGGCATCCTCGGCACGATCGAGGACGCCGCCGTGAAGAGGAAGATCGACGACACCCCTTCCGACCTAGCCCCGTTCGGCCTGCACACGCCGGAGACGACGGTCGTCGTGACCTTGTCGGGGGGGGGCACGAGGAAGCTATCGTTCGGCAAGAAGACGCCGATCGGCGCCTCCGCGTACGTCCGACGAGACGACGAGCCCGTGGTCCTGCTCACCGACGACACCGTGCGCGCCACGATGCAACGCGGGCTCGACGATCTGCGCGACAAGAGCGTCCTCACGTTCACCGACAGCGACGTGAAGGGGATCACGATCACGGGAGTCGAGGGCGAGCCGACGGTACTGGCAAGAGACGGCAACGAGTGGCAGATCACGTCCCCCGTTCCCGCCAGGGCCGACGTCGCGCAGGTCCGGAGCATGCTGTCGTCGCTGCGGTCGCTGCGCGCGACGGGGTTCGTCGACGGCGCCGGCACACCACCCGACGCGAAGTACCAGCTCGACCCGCCGCGCTTGTCCGTCGAGCTCGTGCTCTCGCCGGACGACGCGAAGAAGACGCTCCTCGTCGGCGGCGCCACCGACGAGCCGGCAAAGAAGGAGATCTACGCGCAGGCTCTTCCCGGTGACACCGTCCACGTCGTCGGCTCGCACCTGCATTCGGTCGTGGCGAAGCGCGCGATCGACTTCCGTGACAAGACCGTCCTCGCGTTCGACAAGGAGAAGCTGCGTGCCGTCACGACCGAGCGCACGGACGGCCAGGGATTCCGCATCGAGAAGACGGACGGCAAGTGGGGCCTCGCCGGTTCAGGTACCGCCGGTGTGAAGGAGTTCGTCGCCAGCCGCTTCGCCGACGACCTTCGCGCGCTGAAGGGTACCGACATCGCGAGCGAAACAGGGCCCCGGCCGGAGTTCGGACTCGACCAGCCCGCCATCACGGTCGTCCTCGAGGGCACCGAGGGCCCGCTCGGAGCGATCCGGGTGAGCGTCGTCGGCGAGGGCGCCGACAAGAAGATCTACGCGGCGGCGGACGGAGCCCAGACCGTCTACCTGTTGCAAGAGTTCGCCTTCCAGCGCGTCGACAGGAAGCGCGGCGACTTCCTGACGATTCCGACCCCGACCCCGGGCACGGGATCGAGCGCCGCGGCCCCCGAAGGCGAAACCGACGACGAGCCCGCGAGTCCGGACGAAGAAGCCGAGTGAGCGCCAGCGCTGCAACGCTGGCGCGGGCACCGGGTCATCCGGTCCGCATCTCCGCGAGCAGGCGGTCGATCTCTTCATCGGTGCCGACTGTGATCCGCAGCGCGTCGGGCAGCTCGGGGAAGTAGCGCACGAGAATCCCCCTGCTCTGCAGCGCCTCCTTCACCGGCAGCAACGACCGACCGGGGCGCCGTGCCAGCACGAAGTTGGTCTGCGACGGCGGCAGCTCGTAGCCGAGCGCCACGAGCCCCTCCGAGAGCCGCGCGCGCGTCGCGCGCACGCGAGCCACGTGCGCGAGCATCGACTCCTGATCGTCGAGCGCCGCGACCGCCCCGGCCTGGGCGAGGCGACTCACGTTGTAGGAGTCCTTCACCTTGTTCAGCTCAGCGGCGAGCGCGGGCGTGGTGATTCCGATTCCGACGCGCAGGCCGGCGAGCGAGTAGGACTTCGAGAGCGTGCGCAGAACGACGACGTTCGGGTGGCGCGACCCCATCGACGTCGCATTCTCGTCGGCGAAGTCGGCGTAGGCTTCGTCGACGATCAGCAGCACGTCGCGGCGCGCCTCGGCCAGCCGCTCGAGAGCGCGCCGCGGCACCGACGTGCCCGACGGCGCATTCGGGTTGCAGACGATCACCATCCGCGCGTCGACCGAGAACAACTCTTCGGGGATCGCGAAGTCGGGGCCGTACGGGACGCGAACGCGAACCCCGCCCTGAAGCGGGACCAGCGTTTCGTACAGCGAGTACGTGGGGGTCGAGTACGCGACGGCGTCGCCAGGCGCGATCACCGCGCGCATCAGCAGCGTCAGCAGCTCGTCGGAGCCGTTGCCGACGATCACCCCCTCGGGGTCGACGTCGTAGAGGCGCGCCGCACGCTCCCGGACCTCCCGCGCGGTGGGGTCCGGGTAGAGGTGCAAGCGTTCGCACGCATCGGATATCGCACGCCGCACCGCCGGGCTCGGCGGATACGGGTTCTCGTTGGTATTGAGCTTCGCGACCCGCGGATCGCTCGGCTGCTCGCCGGGCACGTAGCCGGCAAGCGCCGTGATCTCGGGCCGCACGTAAGCTCGCGGGAAGGTGTTCGGGACGGTCTTCGGCATGGCAACGGACCGATCCTCGCTAAAGTCCGCCGCCGCGGCAACCGAACCAAGGGCCAGACGCATGGACGGTTGTCGAATGAAGCTCAGCCTGACGTACAGCGCCTACCGCGAACTGGAGCAGATCGCCCGGGACCCGCTCCGCGAGATCAGCGCGGCGATCGTCGGACTCGCCGAAGATCCGCTGCCGACCGGTAGCTCCATGCTCGAGGGGCAGGGAGGCTGCCACTTTCTGACCATCGATCGCTACTGCATCCTCTACCACATCGATCAGCACGATGCGGCGCTGACGGTCCTGGGCGTCGTCGAGGGCCCCATCCACGCGCTCCACTGAGAGCGGCGAGCGGGACCAGTCACCGCCACGCACACCGACGGGAACGGCCTCCCGGTGCGAGGATCGCGATCAGTTCGTCGCCCTGCCCCGGAAGCGTGCCGCGAAGCGCTGCTTCGCTCCGTGCGGGAGGCGGATCTCGAACCCGCCCCCGGGCGTCACGCCGCGCTTCAGCGCCGGGTTCAGCTCGGCGATGGTCTCGCTCGAGCAGCCGGACAGCGAGGCGATCGTATCGAGGTTCATGGGCTCCTTGAGCGTGAGGGTCTCGTAGCTCAGCGGCTGCAGCGGCTCGATGCCGTCGATCCCGAAGCGCTCCGGCTCGTTCGCGATCGCGGCGACCGCGAGCACCTTGGGGACATAGGTCCGGGTGTGCACCGGAAGCCCGCGATCGAGGACCTGCCAGACGTCCGCGCCCGGATTCCGGTCGAGAGCCTGCTTCACGCGGGCGGGGCCCGCGTTGTAGGCCGCCAGCACCAGCTCCCAGCGCCCGAACTGGTCGTAGAGGTCACGCAGAAAGCGGGCCGCCGCGCGCGAGGCCAGCTCGGGATCCCGGCGCTCGTCCACCTGGGCGGAGACCGTCAGCCCGTAGAGGCGGGCCGTGCCACTGGTGAACTGCCACAGTCCGACCGTCCCGGCCCCCTCCGCGTTGGTCGAGAAGTGGCTCTCGATGGCCGGCAGGTAGGCGAGCTCGGGTGGCACGCCCTCCTTGGACAGCTCGCGGGCGATGATGTCGATATAGCGTCCGCTGCGCGCGAGCGCGTCGCGAACCGTCACACCCCGGCCGCGCGTCATCTGCTCGGCCTGCGAGACGACCCTGGGATGCAGGGTGACCTCGTCGAACTCGTCGCTCGCGCTGGGGTCCAGCTTGCCCCGACCGACGGGGTCAGCGACCGGCGGGCGGACGTCCTGTGGGTCTGCGGCAGCCACCGGACCCGTCACTGCCGGATCGGTCACCCGCGCTGCCGGCTGATTCTTCCTGACGATCTCGACACCACATCCCGCACTGAGCGAAAGTAGCATCACCAACACAGCTCTTTGGCGTCGCATGCGCGTCCTCCGGGCTGGTTCGGCGCGGCGCGTCCGTCACGGTGTGAGCAAGACGAGCCTTCCGGTTATGTGGATCGCTTCCGCTGGCGATGCTGCCGGAATGCGGATCATGGCCCCTGCTTTCCCCTCCGGGCCCGACCCTGACAGCGGGCGAATAGCTAGTCGCCGAGGTCCGGGATGTCAACCGCGGGTCGATGGCCCGCGCGAGGGCTCGATCGGCCTCGCGATCGACCCTCCCGCTCCGGAAGGGTCCGACGTGTCATCGCATCCGCCAGGACATCTGCGAGGCTCCCTCCTCGCGTCACCGGCCGCGTGTCGTATCGGACGTCGGCGGCGCAGCCTCAGCGGACGCAGCGCGCACCCGGTGCGAGCGACACGCGGATGTTAAGGATCCCCCGGCAGAGCCGGGGCAATTGCCGTCGCTGGCCCCTCAAGGGGGCCTTTCCACGACGGATTCGGATTCGGAGTTGGCATTGACGCACTTCTCAGAGATCTTGCGACGCCAGCTTCTTGCTCCATCTCGCGCAGTGCCTCGCAGTTACGCCTCGCCGGGTGGAACGAACCCGAACACGATCATGCTCCCGGAATCGTCAAACTTTTGCGGCCTCCCCGGCAAAGCCGGGGGGACTCCCTTGCTGGTCTAGGCAAGCTCGATGTCCGGGCCCTGGTCGCACACCCGCCGCAGTCCGACGCACACGCGCCACCTCGCCGGCACGCTCGCCGCGATCGTGCTGATCGCCGGCGCCGCGCTGCCACCACGCGACGTCCACGCCGTCGCGCCCGGCGACACGATGCCCTTTCGCATCGTTCACGGCCGACCGAGCTTCACCGACGAGGCCGCGATCGCCTGCTACCTGTGGAGCGAGGGCGGGCGGCTGCACCTGCGCGTCGTGCCCAACCAGACGCGCCACCGCGTCCGCGGCGCGCTCCGTACGAGCCGCGACGGCGCGTTCCGGGACGTGACCCCGACGTCGGAAGACCTCGTCATCAAGCAGCCCAAGCCGTCGAAGCTGGAGTTCGAGACCCACACCGGAGCCGGCGAGGAAGGCCTCGACGTCACGCTGGCCGGTGACTTCAACCAGCTCACGATCGACCTCACCGTCGATGACCAGCGCAGGCCCGAAGCCGTCCGCATCGGCGCCAAGCGCGAGCAACCCCGTGCCCTCCCCGCCCGCCTCGACGTGAACGGCGCCGACCCGAGCTGGATCCAGCGCTTCGGGTTCTGACGCGCGCGCGGCGAGGCGCCACGAGCGGGCACGCGCCCCCCGCCCCACGCGGCGAAGCCGCACGGGGCGACACTCCCGACGCCCGCTCTCGCTCGACCGCGCGTCGGGTCAGTGCGCGAGCACGAGTTCGATGCCGAGCCCGTCCGGATCCCGAACGAAGGCGGCGACGGTCAGCCCGCCGAGCTCGATCACCGTATCCCGGTCGACCTCGACCCCGAGGGCCGCGAGCTTGTCGAGCGCCACCCGCACGTCCGCGACCTGTACCGAGAGGTGCGTGAAGCCGAGATCGTTCATCGTCCGCTGCGGCGCGCGCTGCGGCGAGCCGGGCCGCTCGTAGTACAGCAGCTCGAGGCGAAAGCCGTCGCGCTCGAGGTAGACCGCGTCGAGCTTCACGTTGCGCAGCTTGAGCAGCGTGTCGCTCGGCTCGCCCTCGACGTGCACGTCGCGCATCGTGGTGGAGCGGACGAAGCCGAGCACGTCGCAATAGAAGCGGATCGACCGCTCGAGGTCGGATACGCAGACGCCGATGTGGCTCACCTTGCTGATCATGGACACGAGGATGTCCTCCGGTTCGCCCCCCGATCTCAGCAGCGCCTGGCTGCGTCGATCGCGAAGTAGGTCAGGATGATGTCGGCACCCGCACGGCGGATGGCGATCAGCGTCTCGTCGACGACGCGGGCCTCGTCGATCCAGCCGTTCGCGGCGGCCGCCTTGATCATCGCGTACTCACCGCTCACCTGGTACGCCGCGACCGGAACGTGACAGGCCGCACGCACCGCCGCGAGCACGTCGAGATTGCTCAACGCCGGCTTGACCATCACCATGTCGGCGCCCTCCTCGAGATCGAGGGCGAGCTCCCGCAGTGCCTCGCGCACGTTGGCGGGGTCCATCTGGTAGCTGCGGCGATCGCCGAAGGCGGGCGTCGACTGCGCCGCGTCGCGGAACGGCCCGTACAGTCCGGAAGCGTACTTGACGGCATACGAGAGGATCGGCGTACCGGCGAAACCGGCCGCGTCCAGCGCGCTGCGGATCGCGGCGACGCGTCCGTCCATCATGTCCGACGGTGCAACCACGTCCGCCCCCGCACGCGCGTGCGACACCGCCTCCTTCGCCAGCAGCGCGAGCGTGGGGTCGTTGGCGACGGACTGGCCGTCGAGCACACCGCAGTGCCCGTGGTCGGTGTACTCGCACAGGCACACGTCGGTGATGAGCGTCAGCTCCGGCAACGCCGTGCGGAGCGCGCGCAGCGCCTGCTGCACGATGCCGTCCTCGCGCCAGGCATGGCTCCCCGATGCGTCCTTCGCCTCGGGAACGCCGAACAGGATGACGCTCCGCACCCCGGCGTCGAACGCCCGGCCCGCCTCCTCCGCGACGCGATCCACCGACCACTGCCGGACCCCGGGCATCGATGGCACGTCCAGCGCCTTGCCGCGGCCGGGGACGACGAACAGCGGCAGCACGAGCTGCTCCGGCGCGAGCCGGGTCTCGCGAACGATGCGCCGTAGCCGGTCGGTCGCGCGCAGGCGCCGCGGACGAACTGCGGGGAAACGTCCAGCCATCAGCCGCCCTCCTCGCCCGGCCGCGGGCCGCCGCCACTCGCAACGAGGGCGGCCGCCAGCGCCGGAATGGTGTACGTCTCCGGAACCACGTCCACGCGCAGCCCGTGGTCCTTCGCGGTCGCCGCCGTGATCGGACCGATGCACGCGACGCGGGCTTCCGCGATGCGCGCCCGGCCGTCCTGCGGGGCCGCGCGGTCGAGCAGCGCGAGAAAGCTGGTCACGGTGCTCGAGCTGGTGAACGTGAGCACGTCGGGGGGTCCCGTCTCGAGAGCGTCCCGCAGCAGCGCAACGCTGTCCTCCGGCATGCTCGTCGCGTAGGTGATCACCTCGTCGACCTCGCCACCGGCGGCGCGCAGCGTGTCGGGCAGGATCGCCCTCGCGCCGGCGGCACGCGGCAGCAGGAACCGCCTGCCCCGCACGTCGTCGCCATCCAGACTCGCGAGCAACCCCTCGGCGCGGAACTCCGCCGGCACGACGTCCGCTCGCAGGTGCCGGCGCGCGAGCGCCCGCGCGGTCTCGGGTCCGATCGCGGCGATTCGCATGCGGTGGAGAGCGCGCACGTCGCGCCCCGAAACGTCGAGCCGGGCAAAGAAGCGATCCACGCCGTTCACGCTGGTGAGCACGAGCCAGTCGTAGGTCTCGAGCCGCGCGAGCGCTGCGTCGACCGGATCCCACGACGGCGGTTCGACGAGCCGGATCGCAGGGCACTCGATCACTTTCGCGCCGGCTTCCGCGAGCGCCGCGGACAGGATTCCGGCCTGCTGCCGCGTGCGGGTGACGAGGACGCGCCGCCCGAACAGCGGCCGGCGTTCGAGCCAGACCATCGCGTCGCGCAGTCGCACCACCTCGCCCACCACCACGGTCACGGGCGGCCGAAGCCGTCCGGCTTCGACCACGGCTGCGAGCGTTGCCGCCGTACCTCGCACGACGCATTGCCGCGGCGTGCTGCCCCAGCGGATCGCTGCCGCGGGTGTCGCCGGATCGAGGCCCGCGTCGAGCAGCGCGGCCAGGTTGGCGCGCAGCTGCGTTACCCCCATGAGAAGCACGATGGTGTTGCCCGCCTTCGCGACGTGCTCCCACCGTACGCGCGACGTGCGCTTGCCCGGCGCCTCGTGTCCGGTGAGCACGGTCAGGCCAGACACCCAGTCGCGGTGCGTGACCGGAATGCCCGCGAACGCCGGCACGGCCAGCGCCGAAGTGACCCCCGGCACGATCTCGAAGCGCAACCCGGCCGCGACGAGCGCCTCGACCTCCTCGCCTCCCCGTCCGAACACGAACGGGTCGCCCCCCTTGAGCCGCACCACCGTACGACCCGCGGCGGCCTCGGACACCAGCAGCGCGTTGATCTGCTCCTGCTCCAGAAGGTGCGGCCCTGCGCCGTGCTTGCCCGCGAAGACGCGCTCTGCCCCTTCCGGAGCGAAGCGCAGCAGTTCGGGGTTCGCGAGGTAGTCGTAGACCACCAGGTCGGCGCGCGACAAGCACTCGCGCCCGCGCAGCGTGAGGCAGCCCGGATCTCCTGGTCCAGCCCCGACCAGATAGACGATCCCCGAGCCCACGCCGGACAGCTACCGCCCTCCCCCGGGCGTGGCAAGCGCGCGCTGGTCTCGCACGCGTGGCGGCCCGCGCGACCGGCCGCTACGCTGTCGGCGTGCGAAAAGACGCGCCAACCTCGTGCCGCGGCGCGCGCCAGGTGCGCGGCATCGCCCTCGGCGTCGCCCTGGTGGTGGCCGGGGTCGCGCTCGCGCAGGATTCGCCCAGGCGCATTCCCGGCGGCGTGAGCGTCGAGATCCGCGGCGAGGTGGTGGAGCTCGGCTGCTACCTGCGCGACGGCGCCCGCGGCGAGGGGCACCGCGCGTGCGCGATGGCTTGCCTCAAGAACGGCGGCCAGCCGGCGATCGTGCAGGACGAGACCGGCGCGCTCTTTTCACTCGCGGGTGCGACTCCGGCGAGTGACCCGAGCCCCGCGGCCCGCCAGCACATCGCCGCGCACGTGCTCGTCCGAGGGCAGCTGTTCGAGCGCAACGGAGGCCGCGCCCTGGTCGTCGAGGAGCTGACGCGCCTCGGCCCCTGACGCTCTCGCAACGCTGCGCCGGCTGAGCCGCACGCCGGCCCGATCGTCGGCCGACACCGGCTGCACGGTCCGTACGGGCGGTGCGGACGTCAGTCGATGGTCCCGGTGTCCTCCTCGGCCGCGCGGAGAAGCTCGTGAGCGCCGCGCGACGCGAGCAGATCGGCGAGCCTGCGCCCCAGCTCCTCGGCGTGCTCGGTCGGACCGGTCGCGACGTCGCGCAGCACGCGGCTTCCGTCGAGGCTCGCGACCAGACCGTCGAGCACGAGTCGCCCATCCGCGGTCTCCCGTGCGTGCGCGGCGACCGGCACCTGGCAGCTCGCCCCGAGCTCGCGCAGGAACGCGCGTTCCGCCGCGCACGCCGCCCGGGACGACCGGTCGTCGAGCACCCGCAGCAGCTCACGCACGCGGACGTCGTCCTCGCAGGTCTCGATCGCCAGCGCGCCCTGCCCCGGAGCGGGGAGAAACGCGTCGGCTGCGAGCGGGGCTGCGTTCGGCGCGATGCCGAGTCGCGCGAGGCCCGCAGCCGCGAGCACGATGGCGTCGTACGCGCCCTCCTCGAGCTTGCGGAGGCGCGTGTCCACGTTGCCGCGCATCTGACGAACGTCGAGATCGTCGCGCAACGCGGCGAGCTGCGCACGGCGGCGCAGGCTGCCCGTCCCCACGCGAGCGCCGCGCGGCAGCGCCGTGAGTGCCGGAAGGCGCGAGAGTCCGCCCGTTCCCGTACCCGCCTCGGCACCGACGCCGCCGGCGGGCGCATCGGTCGAGCGCCGCACGAGGACGTCGCGCACATCGGCGCGGGTCGTCACCGCCGCAAGCACGAAGCCCGGCGGCAGCTCTGCGGGTACGTCCTTCATCGAGTGGATCGCGAGGTCGATCTCGTGCGCCGCAAGCGCCTCCTCCAGCTCCTTGATGAACAGCCCCTTGCCGCCGACCTTGGCGAGCGAAATGCTCGCGAGCCGGTCGCCCGACGTCCGGATGACCACCAGCTCCGCGGGCACTCCGGCCTGCTCGAGCTGCGCGACGACCTGGCCGCTCTGCGCGAGCGCGAGCGCGCTGCCGCGTGTTCCGACCCGGAGGCGAGCCACGTCAGCGCTCGTCCTCGTCTTCGGCGTCCTCGTCCTCGGCGGCCGCGCCGGCGCCGGGCTCCAGCGCGAACAGCCGGTGCACGAGCTCCGCGACCTGAGCGGCTTCCGACCCGTCCTGAACGGCGAGCTGCTTGAGAACCGCGAGCGGCGGGTGGAGGATCTTGTTCACGATCGCCTGCGTCATCGCTTCCAGCGCCCTGCGCTCGTCGGGCTCGAGCTTGCGCAGCGCGACCAGCGCACGGTCCAGCTCGCTGCGACGGATGCCGTCGAGCTTGCCGCGCAGCGCGACGATCGTCGGCGTCACGTCGCGGCGCGAGATCCACTGCCAGAACCGCTCGCCCTCCTCCCGAACGATCTCCTCGGCCTGCACCGCTTCCTTCTCGCGCTCGGCACGGTGATCGTCGGCGACGTTGGCGAGGTCGTCGATGTTGTAGAGGTAGACGTTGTCGAGGTCGTTGATCGCGGGGTCGAAGTTGCGCGGCACGCCGAGGTCGATGAAGAACATCGGCTTTCGGCGGCGCGCGCGCAGCACGTCGTGGAGCTGCCCGGGACCGACGATGTAGCCGGGGGTCGCGACCGAGCCGAGGACGACGTCGGCCAGCGGCAGGTACTGGGCGTAGCGGTCGAAGGGCACCGGCGTCCCCGAGAACTGCCGTGCGAGGTCGACGGCACGATCGAACGAGCGGTTCGTGACGATCACGCTCGCGATCCCCTGCCCCACGAAGTGCCGCGCGGCCAGCTCGCTCATCTTGCCGGCGCCGATCAGCATCGCGGTCTTGTCGCCGAGGTCGTCGAAGATGCGCTTCGCCAGCTCCACCGCGGCGGAGCTCAGCGACACGGCCTTGCCCGCCACCCCGGTCTCGCTGCGCACGCGCTTGGCGACGCTGAACGAGCGCTCGAAGCAGCGCCGCAGGATCCGCGACGCCGTGGCAGCCTCGACCGCGAGCCGGAACTGCGCCTTCATCTGCCCGAGGATCTGCGGCTCCCCGACCATCATCGAGTCGAGGCTCGACGCCACGCGGAACACGTGCTGCAGCGCCTGCCGGCCACGGTGGACGTAGCAGTGCGACGCGATGGTCGCGGCCGGGACGCTGCGCTCGCGCGCGAGGAACTGCGTGATGGGGTCGACGACGTCGACGTCGCGCGCGGAGACCGCGACCAGCTCGACGCGGTTGCAGGTCGAGATCAGGACGGCCTCCTGCACGGGCGCCGCGGCGATGGCGCGCTTGAGGACGTCCGCGATCTCCTCGTCCGGGAACGCGAGCCGCTCGCGCAGCTCGACCGGGGCCGTACGATGGCTCAGGCCGAACACCCAGAGCTCGACCTGAGGTTCGGACTCGCGTGCCGCTCTGAGGGGCTGCACGCGCGCGGCCCCATCGCTCATCCGAAGCTCTCGGCGTGTCGCCCCGGTGTCAGCACGTTCACGCCGATGAACGCGACGAACAGTACGCCGAAACCCACGATGGTGAGCGCGGCGGCACGGCGTCCGCCCCACCCCACGGTGACCCGGCCGTGCAGCAGCACCGCGTAGAGGATCCAGATGATCGTGGTCCACATCGTGCGCGGCTCCCACGACCACATCCGCCCGAACGACAGCTCGGCCCAGAGCACGCCGCTCACGATGCTCAGGGTGAGCAGCACGAAGCCCCACCCGAGAAACTTGAAATTGACGTTGTCGAGCGTCTCGAGCGGGGGCAGCAGGCGCATCAGCTGGCCGACACTGTGCGACTTCAGCTGCCTCTCTTGCCACAGGTAGACGATGCTCACCAGGAAGGCGAGTGCGAATGCCGCGTTGCCGAGGAACGCGAGCGTGACGTGCACCGGCAGCCAGGGGCTACGAAGGATCGGTGGCACGTCCTGCGCGCCGCCGTGCGCCACCAGAGCGACCAGCGTACCGACGAAGCCGATCGGCCCCACCATCGCACCGAGCACGGCGAGCCGGTAGCGAACCTGCGCCAGCAGATAGACGCCGACCAGGAGACACGCGAACAATCCGGTCTGGTCCGCGAGCGTACCGACCGCGATCGTCCCGACCTCGAACGAGCGCACGACGATGCCCGCGCCCTGCAGGAGGAAGCCTGCGGCGAGCGAGAACGAGGTCGCCCGGCGCATGGCGTCGCGCGGATTCAGCAGCGAGAGCCCGCCGCACACCGTGCCCGCGAGGTAGAGCACCGTCGCGAGTCGGAGCAGGCTCGCCTCGCTCATCGCGCGCGCTCCACGCCGGCATCCTGCTCGGGCAGCCCCGCGCAGGTCGCGGCAATCAGCTCGTCGACGCGCCGCTCGTCGCCGCCGCGCAGCGCGTCGAGGAGGCCTTCGTCGACGAGGCGGACCAGCGCCTCCTGTCGGGGCCGCCCCGGCGCGTAGCGGCCGCGCAGTCTCGCGAGCGTCGCCACGGCGGCGTCGTACTCCGGGCCGAGCGCGGCATCGAGGTCGTCGCGGACCCGGCGGGCGAGCGCCGGGCTCGCACCCGAGGTGCTGACGGCGACGACCAGCGGATCCCGGTCGAGGATCGCCGGCATCACGAACGAGCAGCGCTCCGGCTCGTCCACCGCGTTCAGCCAGACTCCGGCTGCCCGCGCCTGCCTCGCGATCGCCTCCTGCAAGTCCGGATCGTCGGTCGCGGCGAAGGCGAGTGCGGCTCCGTCGAGGTCGTCGGGGCGGTACGGCCGACGCTGGATGCGGAGCGCGGGTCCGACCCGTTCGAGCTCGGCCATGGCCGCACCGACGCGGGTCGCGACGACGGTCACGCGCGCACCGACTCCCAGCAGCTGCTCGGCCTTGCGGGCGGCGACCGCGCCGCCCCCGACCACGAGACACGGCCGTCCTGCGAGGTCGACCAGAATCGGCAGATAGCGCATGGCGCCGATCAGGAGTAGCACCGGTCGCGGGCCACCGCGAGGGCGGCTTTCCCCCGGCAGGAGTCAGGACGGGATGCGCAGGCGCTGCCCCGTCTGGATCGACTTGCCGACCTTGTTGTAGTCGCGAATCGCCTCGACCGTCGTGCCGTACTGCCTGGCGATGGCGCCCAGAGTCTGGCCGGGCTTCACCTTGTGCACGAGGACGACCCGCCCCTTGCCCGCCTTGCCGCTCGAGCGCCCCCGGGTGCTCGCCGTCGCCTTGGCCACCGCCTCACGCGACCTGACCGACGCCGAGCGTGAGCGCGTCCGCGACGCAGCCTCCGTCCGCGCCACGCGCGGCGGCGGCTCTGCATTCGCAACCTGGAGTGCGTCGCCGCCACCGGGCACGCGCAGCACGTAGCCGCGCGGAATGAATGCGCGCCCCTCGGTGACGCTCGCGAGCAGGGCCGGGTTCGCCTCGGCCAGGGCATCGCGGCTCACGCCGGCGAGGCTCGCGGCCTGGTGGATGCCCATCGGGTGCGGGACCTGGACTTCCTCTCCCTTCACCGCGGGCATCTCCGGCAGGTCGCCGAACAGCTCTTCGGCGCGCGAGGCAACGTCCAGGGCGCCGAGGAACTCCGCGTAGAAGTTCCGCGACGCGAAGCCGAACGCCTTGCCCCGGTATCGCGTGACGATGTCGCCGATGTCGAACGAGCCGACCTCGCCCGACGCCCGCACCATCCCGCCGCGTCCGTGGTTGTACGCGGTGATCGCCAGCGGCCACTCGCCGAGCGCGTCGTAGTCGGCGCGCAGGTGCTGCGCCGCCGCACGCGTGGCGCGGATCGGATCGCGGCGCTCGTCGACGTGGTCCCCGACGATCATGTACTGACGGCCGGTCGAGGGCATGAATTGCCAGACGCCGGCCGCACCGACCTTCGAGTATGCGTTCACGTTGAAGCAAGACTCGATCAGCGGCAGGCGGGCGAGCTCGGGCGGCAGTCCCTCTTCGCCGAAGATGCGCTCCATGCGCGCGAGGTAAGGTCGCTGGCGCGCGATGCCGAGCGCGAAGCGCTCGCGCAGGCCGGGCTGCGTCCGGATGCGCTCCGCCGCGGTGCGGAACTTGTCCTCGCCCTCGACGTCCGCGAACATCTTCGCGACCTTGCGCTCGGCCGGACCGAGTCCCTCCGCCGATCCTCCGTTGGCGTCGAGGCTCATCAGGATGGAACGGACGCGCAGCTGTGCTTCCTCGATCTGGCGCTTCTTCTCGTTGATCTCCGACGGGGTCAGCGCATCGCCGTCCTCGACCCAGGGAAGGAAGTCCACCACCTCGTAGACCTTGCCGAGGTACCAATCATCGTGCACCACCACCTGGTGCTCGGAGTACTTCGCGAAGATGTCGCGCCAGAAGGCGATCGCGGGCTGCAGCACCTTCGGGCGGGGAAACGTGGCGTCCTCGGCACGGACGGCCACCGGCGCGGCAAGCGTCACGAACAGGATCAGAAATCCCGCGGCGCGCAGCCTCGGGCGCCCGGCCCGGGTTCCCCGTACGGTTTCAGGATCCGCGATCCGAGAACGGCTCTGTCGGCGTCGCCACATCCACATCGTCCCACCTCCGCTCACCGCGACGCGATTCCCTGCCTCGCCGCGGCCATGCGCCGGGTGACTCGCTCCGAGCACATCGGCACCCACCCGACGTCGATGAAGCACCTTAGGTGCCCCTCGGTACCAGACGTCCTTTCGCGGCGTCAACGGTTTTCCGCCGGTCGCGGGCGGGCTTGCGGGCTCGCTGCGGTCGTCGCCGTGCTGCTCGCTGGGGCCCCCGGGTGCGCGGGGGAGCCCGCCCGCGCACCCGGCTGGGTCGTGGTCGGGCTCGACGCCCCGCCGAACTCGCTCGATCCGCGAACCGGGAGTGACGCGAGCGCCGTCGCGATCCTCGACCTGGTGCATCGCGGGCTCGTCCGGACCGGCCCCGCCGGCGAGCCCGTACCCGATCTCGCGGTGGGCTGGGACACCCCGGACCCCGTCACCTACCGGTTCCGGATCGGCGACGCCCGGTTCCAGGACGGCCGACCGGTCACGGCGGCCGACGTCGCGGCGACGTACGCTTCGATCGAGCAACCCGCATTCCAGGCCGCTCGCCGGGACGGGCTCGAGCTCATCGCCGAGGTCGTCGCCGAGACCTCGCACGTGGTCCGCTTCTCGCTCCGCGAGCCCTCCGCCACGTTCCTCGGCGCGGCGCGGCTCGCGATCCTGCCGGCAGCCTGCGCCGCAGAGGCAGACTGTCGCATCGGGGCCGGCCCCTTCCGGCTCGGCCGGGTCGAGCTCGACACGGTCGAGATCCACGCCACCTCCACCGCAGACCCGGCGCCCGACGTTCCGGGTATCCGCTTCACGATCTCCCCCGACAGCGTGGCCCGCGCGCTCGGCCTCGCCCGCGGCACCATCGACCTCGTCCAGAACGCGGTGGAGCCCGACCTTCTCCCCTGGCTGGAGAGTGCCGGTCTCGAGGTCGTCAGCACGCCCGGCTCGACCTTTCACTACCTCGGCATCAACGTTCGCCGACCCGAGCTGTCCGATCCGCGGGTGCGGCGCGCGATCGCGCACGCGATCGACCGGGAAGCGATCGTCCGGTGGGTGCTCGGCGGCCACGCACGGCTCGCGAACGGGCTTTTGCCCCCGGAGCACTGGTCGCACGCCCCCGTGCCGGAGATCGGCTACGATCCGGCGGCCGCGCGCCGCCTGCTCGCCGAGGCGGGCACTGCCGTCCGCGTCTCGCTCAAGACCTCGACCGTCGAGCTGCGACGTCGGATCGGCGAAGCGATCGGTGCGATGCTCGGCGACGTCGGCATCGTCGCCGACGTCCGGCCGCTCGAGTGGGCGAGCCTGTACGGCGACGTTCGGCGTGGCGCCTTCGACCTGTTCGCGCTCGCCTGGTTCGGCATCCGGGACCCCGACCACTACCACGCGATGCTGCACTCGGAGATGGCGCCGCCGCGCGGCAGCAACCGCGGCGGCTTCGCCGACGCCGAGGTCGATGCGCTCACGGTAGCGGCGCGCGGTCCGATCCCGCGCGCGGAGCGGCGCGCACTCTACGACCGCGTCGCCGGAATCGTGCAGCGCGACGTGCCGTACGTCCCCCTCTGGTGGGTCGACAACGTCGTCGTCAAGAACCGGCGGCTCGCGGGTTTCGTGCCGAGCCCCGGCGGAGATCTGCGCTCGCTCGCGCACGCATCCTGGACCGCGCAGGGCCGCGGCGGGCGGTCCTGAGACCATGGTGCGTCATGCGGCGGTCCGCCTCGCGCTCGCGGTCCCGACGCTGGTCGGCGTGCTCTTCCTGGTCTCGGCCCTGCTGCACCTCGTGCCGGGCGATCCGGTGGACGCGATGCTCGGCGAGGGCTCGAGCAGCGTGGACCGCGAGCAGCTGCGGCGCGCGATGGGCCTCGACCGTCCGCCGTGGCGGCAGCTCGCCGAGTTCGCCGCGGGCGCCCTGCAGGGCGACCTCGGCCGATCGATCGCCGGCGGCGAGCCGGTCGCGCTGCTGCTCGCGCAGCGCTATCCCGCGACTCTCCAGCTCACCGCGGCGGCGCTCGGCATCGCGCTGCTGATCGCCCTGCCGCTGGGCGCGGCAGCCGCGATCCGGTCCGGCTCGATCGCGGACCGGGTGAGCCTGATCCTCGCTGCCGCCGAGACCGCGCTGCCGACCTTCTGCCTCGGACCGCTGCTGATCCTGGTCTTCGCGGTCGAGCTGCCGTGGCTGCCCGTGTCGGGACGGAGCGGCCCCGCGAGCGTCGTGCTCCCTGCGCTCACGCTCGGCCTGGGTCTGTCGGCGGTGCTCGCCCGGCAGCTGCGCGTGGCGCTCGCGGATGCGCTCCGCCTCGATTGCGTCCGCACCGCGCGCGCCAAGGGTGCGAGCGGCTGGCGAACGATTCTCGTCCATGCGTTGCCGAACGCGGCCACCGCGACCATGACGGTGCTCGGGTTGCAGCTCGGCGGCCTGCTCGCGGGTGCAGTCGTCACCGAGACGATCTTCGCGTGGCCGGGCATCGGGCGCCTGCTGGTTCAGGCGATCGGGGCGCGCGATTATCCGCTCGTCCAGGGCTGCGTGCTCGCCGTCGCGTGCACGTACGTCGTGGTGAACCTGCTGACGGACGTCGTGCTGGCGGCGCTCGACCCGCGGCTCCGGGAGCGCACGTGAGAGGCTCCGCCACGACCCCGGTCGTGGCGGCCGCCCGTGCCACGACCGCGCGTCCGTGGCGCATGCTCGTCGGCGGGGCGCTCCTCCTGCTGCTCGCGACCGGTGCCCTGCTCGCACCGGCCATCGCGCCCGACGACCCGCTGCGACAGGACCTCGCACACCACCTCGAGGCTCCGTCCCTCGCGCACCCCCTGGGCACCGACCGCCTGGGCCGCGACGTGCTGTCGCGGCTCCTGTACGGAGCGCGGCTGTCGCTCGCCGTCGGCGCAGCCGCAGTCGCGGGAGCGCTCGCCATCGGGATCGTCGTCGGAACCGTCGCCGGCTACGGTGGTCGCGCCGCCGACGAGATCCTCATGCGCGGCACCGAGATCCTGCTCGCGTTCCCGGGCATCCTGCTGGCGATCGCGCTCGCCACGATGCTCGGTCCGAGCGCGCGCAACGTCGTGATCGCGCTGACCGTCATGGGCTGGCCGACGTATGCGCGGCTCGTGCGCGCCGAGATCCGGGCGGCCGCCGCGCGCGAGTCGACGCGCGCCGCCGAAGCGCTGGGCGCGTCGCCGCTCCGCGTCGCGGTGCGCCACCTGCTGCCGACCGCGCGCGCGGCGATCGTGGTGCAGGCGACCTTCGGGGTGGCGGGCGCGATCGTCGCGGAGTCGAGCCTGTCGTTCCTCGGCCTCGGCCCGCCGCCGCCGACGCCGTCGTGGGGCGCCATGCTGGCGGAAGGCCGCTCGTTCCTGCTGATCGCGCCGCACCTGGTCGTCGCGCCGGCGGTCGCGCTCGGCGTCACCGTGCTCGCGATCCAGATGCTGGGCGACGGTCTGCGCGGCGATCGCACGGGCAGCCGTTCCTGACGGCTGCTGCGATCAGCGCTGGCAGCGCGGGCAGTAGAACGTACCCCGGCCGCAGATCACCTGGCGGCGGATCGGCGCCGCACAGGCGCGACAGGGCTCACCGCCGCGCTCGTACACGTGCAGCATGCGCTGGAACTCGCCCGCGTTGCCGTCGGCGTCGCGATAGTCGAGCAGCGACGAGCCGCGGCTCGCGATGGCCCGCTCGAGAACCATGCGCACGGCCGACGCGAGCCGCGCCAGCTCGGCGCGCGTGACCTTGCCGCAGCGCCGTCCTGGTCGGATGCCGGCGTGGTGCAGAGCCTCGTTCGCGTAGATGTTCCCGACGCCGACGATCCGTCGTCCGTCCATGAGGAGCGACTTGACGGCGGCACGGCGGTGGCGGCGCGCGAGGCTCCACAGCAGGTCCGCCGTGAACTCGGCGCCGAGCGGCTCGACGCCCAGCACACCGAGGTCGGCATCGTCGGCCGACAGCATCATCAGCCCGAAGCGCCGCGGATCCCGAAAGTAGAGCCGCACGCCGCCCTCGAGCTCGACCAGAACGTGGACGTGCGGCAGGTCGGCCGGCGGATCGCCGACGCAGAACCGCCCGCTCATGCCCAGGTGCACGACCCAGCGCAGGCCGTCGCCGACGTCGAGGAGCACGTACTTCGCTCGCCGGGCGACGCCCCGCACCGTGCGCCCGGCGAGCCGCTGCGCGAAGTCGAGGGCGATGGGCCGCCGCAGCCGGCGCTCGCGCACGTCGACCGCGAGGACGCGGCGACCGACCACGTACGGCGCGATCGTCCGGCAGACGGTCTCGACCTCTGGCAGCTCAGGCACACCCTGGCCCTGACGGCGCCTGCTCGAGATCGAGCGTACCCGCCGCGCGCGCGAGTGTCGCGAACTCGTCGAGCGAGAGTGTCTCGGCGCGCCGGCGCGCGTCGATCGCCGCGCGCTCCAGCATGGTCGTCGCCGCGAGCGAGCCGAAGCCCGCCGACAGGGCGTTGCGCAGCGTCTTCCGGCGCTGGCCAAAGGCCGTCCGGACCACACGACGGAAGAGTCGCCGGTCGCCGACGTCGGCCCGCGGGACCGTGGTCGCGTCCAGGCGCAGGATGGCGGAGTCGACCTTCGGCGGCGGCGCGAAGGCGCGCGGTGGCACCACGAAGCCCATCGCCGCGGTCGCCTGCAGCGCACAGAGCACCGTGAGTCCGCCGTACGACCGCGAGCCCGGCTGCGCACAGAGCCGCTCCGCCACCTCGAGCTGCAGCATGACGACCAGGCGCGGGAAGCGCCCCGGCTCCTCGAGCAGCCGACTCACGATCGCGGTTCCCGTCGAGTACGGCAGGTTCGCGACCACGGGGAGCGGCCCCTCGCCGAGCGTGTCCAGATCGACGCGCAGGAAGTCGCCACGGACGACGCGCAGATCCGGGTCCCGCCGCTGCTCGAGCGCGTCGGCGAGCGACTCGTCGAGCTCGACCGCCACCACCGGGTGGCCTGCGGCGCGCAGTCCGTCGGTGAGCGCGCCCCGCCCGGGTCCGATCTCCAGCACGCGGGCCCCGGGCTCGAGCTCGGCGAGTCGGATCGCACGCTGCGCGACCTCGCCGTCGATCAGGAAGTGCTGGCCGAGGGCGTGGCGCCGCCCCCTAGACACACGCCTCGCCCGGCGCGAGCCGCGGTCCCAGCGGCAGCTCGGCGACCGCATTGAGCGACAGCGGATCGCTCTCGCCGCGCCGGAGCCGCAGCCAGCCCGCGTAAGCGATCATCGCGGCGTTGTCGGTGCAGCGCCGCAGCGGCGGCACGAGCAACACGGCGCCCTCCTCGTGCGCGACGCGCGCCATCGCGTCGCGCAGCGCACCGTTCGCCGACACGCCGCCGGTCACCACGACCCGTGCGGCACCGGTCACGCCGATCGCACGTCGCGTCGTCTCGGCCAGCGTCTCGACCACCGCGCGCTGGAACGACGCCGCGACGTCGGCGAGCGGCATCCCGGGCGACGCACTCACACCTTGCCAGAGCGCGGTCTTGAGACCGCTAAAGCTCATGTCGAGGGCAGCACCCTTCACGCGCGGACGCGGCAGCCGGAGAGCGTGCGCGTCACCGCCGCGCGCCACCTCCTCGATCGCGCGCCCGCCTGGGTAGCCCAGATCGAGCAGCTTCGCCGCCTTGTCGAAGGCCTCGCCCGCCGCGTCGTCGCGCGTCTGCCCGAGCATGGTGTAGCCGCCGTCGGCGCGTGCCCAGTAGAGCGCCGAGTGGCCACCCGAGACCACGACGCCGAGGAACGGCCGTGCCACGTCGGTGTCGAGCGCGATCGACAGCAGATGCCCTTCGATGTGATTGACCCCGACGAACGGCACGCCGCGACGCCGCGCGAGCGCCTTCGCCGTGCACAGGCCGACCAGCAGGCAGCCGACCAGCCCGGGCCCGCGCGTCGCCGCGATGCCGTCGACGTCCACGAGCCCGACACCGGCCTGTTCGAGCGCGCGCTCGATCACCGGCACGACGTGCAGCACGTGGTTGCGCGCCGCGAGCTCGGGGACGACGCCACCGAACGGCCCATGCACCGCCTCTTGCGACGCGACCACGTTCGCGAGCTCGTGGCCGTCCCGCAGCACGGCGGCCCCGGTGTCGTCGCACGACGACTCGATGCCGAGAACGATCATCGCGGCTCCGGGTCGAGGCGCTTCAGGGCGTCCTTCGCGGTCAAGTTGCCCGGAAAGAGCTTGAGCGCGCGGCGATACGCGACGATCGCCTCGGGCTTGTTGCCCTGCACCTCGAACACCGCGCCGCGCATCGCCGCGGCCTCGGCGACCCACGCGGTCGGTGCCGGCAGGGCCGCCGCACGGTCGAGGTCCACGCGCGCCATCTCGGCGTTGCCCTCGGCGATGAAGGCCCGCGCCCGAAGGACGTAGAGCGGCTGGAGCTTCGGCGAGGACTCGATGGCCGTGTCGAGCAGCTCGAACGCTTCGTCGGTGGTGCCGCTCTCGAGCTCGGTCCGCGCCCGCTCGCCGAGCTTGAGCGCCGCCGCGTCACGCGAGCTCGTGCCCTGCGTCACCAGGCGCGTCAGTGGGTCGCGTGTCGTGTCCCGCTCGGCCGCCGGGGCGCGGGTCGGCGTCGGCACGGGCTTCTTCGCCTTCGGCGTCGCGCTCGGCGCCGGGGTCGGCTCGGGCCGCCGCTTCGAGCGGCTCCGCGGAGCGCAGTCCACCAGGGCGAGCGCGAGCAGAATCACGAGCGCTCCGAACGGCCAACGCGGCGAGCCCGTCATCTACCTCTCCTCCGCCGTCTGCCGCGCACGATCCGCTTCGCGCCAGGCGAGGTGCTCCTCGCGCAGCCCGGTCGGCGAGCGCGGGGCGCGCACCGGTTCAGGCGCCAGGTCCTCCTCGAGCGCGACCACCGCAGGCGCATCCGCATCGAGGAACGCCTCGGTGATGCCGTCCTCGTGGATCACTCCCGGCGGGAGCACCGTGCCGGACGCGCGCTCCAGGCGCACCATGGTCACGCCGGGCGGCGGCAGGAACGGGCGCGGTGGCAACGGCGCCATCGCCGCCTTCATGAACGCGGTCCACAGCGGCAGAGCCGCCTTGCCGCCCGACATGCCGAGTGGCGACCGCTGGTCGAAGCCGACCCACACCGCGGCCACGAGGTCCGGCGTGAAGCCGACGAACCACGCATCGCGGTAGTCGTTGGTGGTCCCCGTCTTCCCGGCAGCCGGATGGCGGAAGCCCGCCGACCGGGCCGAGCTGGCGGTGCCTGCGTCGAGCACCCCTTCCAGCATGTGCGTCAGGACATAGGCCGTATCGGGCGGCACCACCGCCCGCAACGCGGGCGTCTCGCCGAGGATCGGCTCGCCGTCCCGCGACGTCACGCGCTCGATGGCGACCGGCTCGGCGCGCGTGCCGCCGCTCGCGAGGACCGCGTACACCGACGCCATCTCCAGCGGTGTTGCCTCGGCTGCGCCGAGCGCGAGCGCGGGCACCGCGGGCAGCGGCCCCGTCACGCCCATCGCGTGCGCGAGATCGACGATCGGCGGCAATCCGACCGACTGCGCGACTTGCGCGGCCGCCGCGTTCAGCGACCGCTCGAGCGCGACGCGCGCCGTCACCTCACCCATGTAGTGGTCGCCGTAGTTGCTCGGGACCCACGCGCGACCGTCTTCGAGCGGCCAGGAGAACGGGCTGTCGTCGAGCCGGGACGCCGGCGTCAAGTGCCGCTCCGGATCGTCCTCGATCATCGCTGCCAGGTAGACGATCGGCTTGAACGTCGACCCGGTTTGCCGGCGCGCCTGGACGGCCCGGTTGAACTGGCTCGCCTGGTAGCTCCGTCCACCGACCATCGCACGGATCTTGCCCGTTCCGGGCGCGAGCGCCACGAGCGCCGCCTCGAGGCGGTCTGTTCCGGCGGCGGCACCGAGCCCGGGACGCTCCTTCTCGAGGCGCACCAGATGCTGCTGCAGAGCGCGCTGCGCATCCTCCTGCATCAGCGGATCGAGCGTCGTGTACACGTTGAACCCCTCGGTGGTGAGCACCTCTTCGGGAAAACGCTTGACGAGCTCGGACTTCACGTGGTCGACGAAGAATGGCGCGATGGTCGCATCGACTGGTGCGTCGACCACGCCGAGCGGCGTTGCGACGGCAGCCGCCCAGGTCGCTTCGTCGATGTCGCCCGCGTCGAGCAGCAGACGGAGCACGGTGTTCCGCCGCTGCAAGGCCCGCTCCGGCGTGATGAAGGGCGAGTACGCGTTCGGGCCCCGGATGAGACCGGCGAGCAGCGCCGCCTCCGCGACGGTGAGGTCGCGGGGCGACTTCGCGAAGTAGAACTCCGACGCCTCGGCGACACCGAAGATGCCCCGCGCCCCCCGCTGCCCGAGATAGATCTCGTTCAGGTAATTCTCGAGGATCTGCATCTTCGAGTAGCGCTGCTCCGCGACCAGGGCCATGGCGACCTCGGTGAGCTTGCGCGACAGCGTGCGCTCGGTCGTGAGGAAGAAGTTCTTCATCAGCTGCTGCGTGAGCGTGCTGCCGCCCTGCCGCACGCGGCCGGAGCGGAGGTTGGTCACGGCCGCTCGGCCGATGCCGATCAAGTCCACGCCGTGGTGGGCGAAGAACCGGCTGTCCTCGGTCGCGAGGATCGCTCGCACCAGCACCGGTGCGACGTCGGTCACCTTGACCGCGCGCCGGTCCTCCCAGTTTCCCTCGTAGATGCCGGTCAGCTCCTCGGGCTCGAGCGCGATCGCCGCGACCGCCTCGCCGCTGTCCAGGTCGGTGATCGCCGTGATGCGTCCCTGATCGAGCCCGAGGCGCACGCGCTGCGTCTGCCGGCGCCCGAGCGCGCCGGCACGCAGGGCGATCTCGAGCGTCCCCGGGCCACCCCGGTACTCGCCACCCGCGACCGGCTCCGCAGCGCTGACGCGATACGAGAGGCGGTCGAGACGTCTCGGCAGGCGAGCTGCCGCGACGTCGAGTCCGACGAAGAGCAGGAACTCGTCGCTGTAGATCCGCGACGGAAAGTCCCAGCGGCGACCGGAGAACTTCCGGTCGACGACGGTCGCGAGATGGCGCTGGGCCGAAACGGCGAGCGCGATGGCGATCCCCATGAGGAGGATCGCCATCGCGGCACCGACCTTGATCCACGAGCGGAGGCGACGACGCCGCGGGCGCGACGTACCGCTCGTCCCCGCGGGGCTGCTCACCCCGTCGGCGGCTTCAGCGCGAGGAACAGCGTGTTCTCGCCGCGGCGGACGAGCATCAGGACACTCTTGCCCTCCCCGGTGGCCTTCATCTCCTTCTTGTAGCCGTCGACGTCCTTCACCGGCTTGCGGTTGACCTCGACGATCACGTCGCCGCGGCGCAGCCCCGCCTCGTCCGCCGGGCTACCCGGCTCGACGCCGGACACCAGCACGCCCTGCACGTCGATACCGATGCCGAGCGACTCCGCGATCTCCGGTGTGAGGTTCTGGACCGCCAGGCCAAAGGCTTCGGACTCGCCGGTCGCGACCTGGTCCTCGTCGTCCTTCATCTCGGCGATCTTGATCGAGACGGTCTCCTCCGTGCCGTCCCGCATGACGACGACGGGGACCTCCTGCCCGATCTTCTCGCGCGCCACCAGCGTCGGAAGCTCGGTGGACTCCCTCACGTCGCGGCCGTCGAAGCTCACGATGACGTCACCGACCTTGATGCCGGCCTCCTCGGCGGGCCCGCCCTTCACGACGTCGGCGACGAGCGCGCCGCGCGATGCCTTGAGGCCGAGCGAGTCGGCGATGTCCGGCGTGACCTTCTGGATCATGACGCCGATCCAGCCACGCGTGACCTTGCCCTTATCGCGCATCTGCGGGATCAGGTCCTTCGCGAGGTTGATCGGGATCGCGAAGCCGATGCCGATATTGCCCCCGCTGCGGCTGAAGATCGAGGTGTTGATGCCGACCACGCGGCCGTTGAGGTCGAGCAGCGGACCACCCGAGTTACCCGGGTTGATCGGCGTGTCGGTCTGCAGGAAGTCGTCGTAGTTGCCCTGGCCGATGAAGCGACCCTTGGCGCTCACGATGCCCGCGGTCACCGAGAACTCGAGACCGAACGGGTTGCCGATCGCCATCACCCACTCACCGACCTTGACCTTCTCCGAGTCGCCGAACGGGATCGTGGGCAGGTTCTCCTTCGCGTCGATCTTGAGCACCGCGAGGTCGGTCTTGGGATCGCGGCCGACGAGCTCCGCGGTCATCTCCTCGCCGGAGTTGAGCTTCACCTTGATCTCGTTGGCGTTCTCGACCACGTGATTGTTGGTCAGGATGTAGCCGGCCGGGTCGAAGATGAAGCCCGAGCCGAGGCTCCGCTCGGGAGCGCGCCGGCGTGGCATGGGGCCGAAGAAGCGCTCGAACGGCTCCCAGAACTCGCGCGGGTCCTGACCCTGTCCACCCCCCGGCGGGAAACCCGGCATCTGGCCGCGCGGGCCGCCGTGGAATCGCGGCGACCCGCCGCCGCCCCCACCGCCGTTGCCGTCGCCTTGGTCACCTCGATCACCGCCGCGGTCGCCCTTGCTCGAGGTCGAGATGTTCACCACCGCGTGGCTCAGGTCCTCGGCGAGGACGGTGAAGTCGGGCAGCTGGCACTTCACGCAGGCGCCGCCCGCCGCCCCGTGGTCGTCGACCGCGGCGACGCTACGCTCGGCGGACGAGCCGCCATCCTGGACCTCGGCGACGGCCGACGAAGGTTCCTGTCCCGGGTTGCGCACGGCGAGGACGCCGACGGCGAAGCCCACGAGGAGCAGGACGATCACTTTCAACACGCTGCGCATTCGTTGGATTCCTCAAGAGAACGATGGTGATCTCGTCAGCCGCGCGAGATCGCGACGAACCTCATGCGGAGGTCGTAGAGGATGCGCTCGAGAAGAGCGGCCTCGTCCGCATCGAGATTGCCCTGCGTCTTGCGCTCGAGCACCGCGATGAGGTCGATGATGTGCCGCGCCGCCGCGAGGTCGCGCGGCGCCTCGCCGCCCTCGAGATCGGGGATCTCCCCGAGGTGCATCAGGGCCTGGGTGCTGAGGCTGATCAGCAACGTGCCGAAGCTGGGCTCGAATGGGGCGCTCGGGCGCTCCTCGTAGGGCTCACCGCGAGGCGTGGCAAGCTCGGGATCGGACTCGGCAGCCTCGCCCGCCCCACTCGCGACCTGCCCACTCGACGGGGACGCCGACGCCTGCGAAGGCGACTCCGCCGGCGTGGCCGGGGCCTGCGACGGCTCGGTGACTTCGTCGTTGCGCTCGCTGCCGTCGGGCGCGAAGCGGCGCCGGTCGATGACCCGGAATGCCGGCTCCTCCTCGCGGTCATGGTTCTCCGCCATGTGGACGGCGCCTGCGCGGCCGGTCTCGGGATCTGTCATGTCAGTTGATTCCCCGTGGCGATGGCTGGCACCTATCGGCAGCTCGCTCACGCTCCGTGGGACGCTCGGCTCGACCGGCTGTTCACGACGATCGCCGTTTCCCTGCGTCGCGCTCCCGCGCGCGCAGAGCGAGCCTGGAACCCGAGGAGGGGCGATCCCCGCCGGGGAAGCGCGCATTCGGTCCGTTCGGTGCGAGCACGGCGCGACCTCGCGGCGACGATTGCATACACTTGAGGGGTAGTGCCACCCCCTCGGGATGTCAAGGTAAGCGACCGCGCAGGGCCTGCCACGCGGCGTCGGCCGCGACCGCGACGCCGTGCTCGAGGTGCAGGGAGGCGACCCGTGCGCCGCGCGGACCGAACCCCGCCGGGGTGGTGCTCACGTAAAGCACGACCCCGGCGGTTCCCACCGCAGCCGCGACATGGCTCGGTCCCGCGTCGTTGCCGACGAACGCATCTGCTGCGGCGAGGAGACCCGCGAGCGCCTCGACCGATCCCGGCCGCGCGATCTTGCCGACCGGTCGCCAGCAGTCCTCCTCGCCGTCCTCGGCGGGCCCGAGCACGACCACGACGTCGCCGCCGCCGCGCTGCCAGCGCTCCGCCAGCGTCGCGTGCAGCTCGGCCGGGACACGCTTCGTCCGGCCCCCGCTGCCGGGCAGCAGCGCGAGCACCGGCCTGCCATCGCGCCGCACCGTAGCTGCGCCCGGCAGCAGGCGCGGTGTCGCGAGTGCCGCCACGGGACCGCCCACCGCCTGCAGGAAGAGGTCCGCCGCGTGGATCGGTAGCGGCGGGCGCGGGAAGCGCACGACCAGCGCCCGCCCGGTAGCGTTTAGCCGCCGCGCGACGACCGGGACGTCGGCGCCCGTGAAGCTCACGATCCGAGCGAACCCGCCGAGCCAGACCCGCGTCGTCAGGTCGTCCGCGGGCGCGAACAGCCGCGCGATCTCCACGGCATCGAGGGATCGGACCATGACCGGTGACGGGTAGAGGCGAGCGACCTCGGCTGCAGCACCGCGCGCATACATGGTCACGGGCCCGGAAACGGCGAGCGCCGCGATCGCCGGCTCGAGGCAGACCGCGTCGCCCAGGGCCCCCGGAAAGAGCACCAGCACGCCGGAGGCAGCGGACGTCATGCCATCCTCGCCACGGCCGGGGACTGCCTCGCGAGCTTCATTGTTGCGGTGGTTTTGGTAGCATCGACCACGCATGCCGATCCCGAACGCTGTCGCCCGGTCACCGCTCGACCTGATCGGCAGCACGCCCGCCGTCCGCCTCAACCGCGTGCTGCCGCGGGGCGGTGCCCAGGTATGGGCGAAGCTCGAGCTCGCGAACCTCGGCGGCAGCATCAAGGACCGGATCTGCCTCTCGATGATCGAGGACGCAGAGCGCAGCGGGCGCCTGAAGCCGGGCGACGTCGTGGTCGAGCCGACCAGCGGCAACACCGGCATCGGACTCGCGCTGGTCTGCGCGGTGAAGGGCTACCGGCTCATCCTGACCATGCCCGACACGATGAGCGAGGAGCGCAGGAGCCTGCTCCGCGGCTACGGCGCGGAGCTCGAGCTGACGCCCGACACCAGAGGCATGCACGCCGCAGTGGAGCGCGCCGAGGAGATCGCGCGACAGGAGCCGCGAGCGTTTCTGCCACAGCAGTTCCGCAACCCATCGAATCCCGACGCGCACCGCCGCACCACCGCAGCCGAGATCCTCGACCAGTTTCCGCGCATCGACGCCTTCGTTGCCGGCGTCGGGACGGGGGGCACGATCACCGGCGTGGGCAACGTCTTGCACCGCGAGCGTCCCGGGTGCCGCGTCTTCGCCGTCGAGCCGGCGCGCTCGGCCGTCCTGTCGGGCGGCGCGCCGGGCTATCACGGCATCCAGGGCATCGGGGCGGGCTTCGTCCCCGAGAACCTCGACCCGGTGTCCTACGACGAGGTGATCACGATCGAGGACGCCGACGCCGCGGCCTACGCGCGCCGCCTTGCGCGCGAGGAGGGGCTGCTGGTCGGCATCTCGTCGGGCGCAAACTGTGCCGCGGCCGTGCAGGTCGCTCGCGAGCTCCCCCCCGAGCACGTCGTCGTCACCGTGTTCTGCGACACGGGAGAGCGCTATCTGACGACCGACCTGTTTCGCGAGGCCAAGAGCTGAGCCGTGGCGCGAGAGTTCGACCCATCGGGTGCCGCTGGCGTGGTGCGAGGATTCGACCCATCGGGTGCCGCTCTCGAACCCGCGACCGCAGCGAAGCTCGAGCGTCTGCGCGCGATCGTCCGCGCCGTTCCGTCGGCGGTGGTCGCCTTCTCCGGTGGCGTGGACTCCACCTTCGTCCTGCACATCGCCCGCGAGGAGCTGGGTGACGCGGTGATCGCACTCACCACCGCGTCGGCTTCTCTGCCGGCGCACGAGCTCGCGGAGGCGCGGGCCCTCGCAGAGCGGTGCGGCGCGCGACACGTCGTCGTTCCGACCGACGAGGTCGCGATCGACGACTACGCGCGCAACCCCGCCAACCGGTGCTACTTCTGCAAGGACAACCTCTACCGCATCTGCCATGCGGAAGCAGAAGCGCGCGGCTTCGCGGCGATCTTCGACGGTGTGAATGCCGACGACCTGGGTGACTTCCGCCCCGGCCTGATCGCGGCGACCGAGCAGAAGGTCCGCCACCCGCTCGTCGAAGCCACGATGTCGAAGCGCGACGTCCGCATGGTGAGCGCGGCGATGGGTCTCCCCACCTGGGACAAGCCGGCCTCGCCGTGCCTCGCGTCGCGCTTTCCCTACGGCACACCGATCACGCACCGGCGCCTCGGGCAGGTGGAGCACGCCGAGGCCGGCCTCCGCGCACTCGGGTTCCGGGAGTTCCGTGTCCGCTTCGAGCAGGACACGGCCCGGCTCGAGGTCGCTCTGTCCGAGCTCCCGCGCTGCTGCGACCCCGAAATGCGCGACCGGGTGGTCGCGGCGGTCCTGAGCGCCGGGTTCCGACACGTCGTACTGGACCTTGCCGGCTTCCGCAGCGGCAGCCTGAACGACGCCTTGCCGGCCGACACCCGTCGTGGCGGCTGACCGGTCGAGCCGGCCCCTTCTCTCGACTCAGGTCGCTCGACTCACGGCGCGAAGATCGTCCGCAACTCCTCCATGATCTTCTCTTCCGGATGCGCGCGGGCGATCGCGAGCTCCTTCACGAGGAGATTGCGGGCGGTGTCGAGCATCTTGCGCTCGCCGAACGACAGCTCCTTGTCGCCTTTCAAGACGAAGAGATCGCGAAGAACCTTCGCGATCTCGAGCACCGAGCCGGTCTTGATCTTCTCGGTGTACTCCCGGTAGCGCCGGTTCCAGGTCTGCTGGTCGATCTCCACCTTCTTGTCGCGGAGGATCTTGTACACCTTGCTGACCATGTCCTTGCCGATGATGCGCCTCAAGCCGACCGACGCCACGTTCTCCATCGGGACCATGATCGTCATGTCGCTCTCGAGAAAGCGGAGCATGTAGAACTTCTTTTCGGTGCCGGCGATGGTGCGGCTCTGGACGCTCTCGATTACCCCGACACCGTGCGCGGGATACACCACTTTCTCGCCAATTTTGAACTGCATCAAGGCGGGGACCCTCCGGGACGGACTCTGAATCTAACGGAAATTTCGGCTTCAATCAACCGAGCGTCCCCGATGCTCGAATTCAAAACGACGTTCGTCAGTGCCCTTCCGCGATGACGGTTCGTTCCATCACCAGCGCCGAGCGACCGGGGCCGTAGTAGTCCCGCCGGGTCAGCACGACCGAGAAGCCCAGGCGCTGGTAGAGCTGGCGCGCCGGGACGTTGTCTTCTGCGACCTCCAGCGTCGTGAGCCGGGCGTGCGAAGCGCGCGCATCTTCGAGCACGCGCCGCGTGAGCCGGCCCGCGAGCCCGGCGCGCCGGAACTCGCTCGCCACCGCGAGATCGAGCAGGTGGATCTCGTCGGCGACGCGCCACCACACGACGTAGCCGGCGACCTCCGCCGGTCGCCCCTCGGGGTGACCGATCAGGGCGCGCGAGAACGGCAGGTCGAGCTCGCTGGCGAACGCGGCCTCGGACCACGGCGCGGTGAACGACGCGGCTTCGATGGCCGCCACCCACGGGACGTCCGCCCGCGTCATCGGACGCAATCCGAACGCGGCGTGTCGCTCGCCGGTCACCAGCGCATCAGCGCCGCGGCCCAGGTGAAGCCTGCCCCGAACGCCGCGAGGCAAACCAGCATGTCTGCCGCCACGCGCCCGTCGGCGATCGCCTCGTGGAGCGCGATCGGAATCGACGCTGCGGTGGTGTTGCCGTAGCGATCGATGTTGTTCACCACCTTCGACTCGTCGAGCTCGAGCCCGGCCGCGACGAACTGGTTGATGCGCAGGTTCGCCTGGTGCGGGATCAACAGGTCGAGGTCGGCGATGGCGAGGCCGTTGGCGTCCAGCGACTCCTTGATGACTTCCGGGAAGCGCGTCACCGCGTGCTTGAACACGAACTTGCCCGACATGCGCGGAAAGCCCGCCGGATCGTCGCCGTCGAGATCCTCCGGCTTGATTCGCGGCCGGTTCCGGCTCGCCGCCGCCTCCAGCCACAGCTTCTCTGCGTGGTTCCCGTCCGCGTGCAGGTGCGTCGACAGGATGCCGCGATCCGGATCGTCGGTCGGGCCGAGGACGACCGCTCCGGCGCCGTCGCCGAAGATCACGCCGACCTCGCGGCCGCGCGTGGTCAGATCGAGTCCGGTCGAGTGGATCTCGCCACCCACCACCAGCGCACGCCGGGCGCGCCCGGCACGGATCATGGCGTCGGCCGAAGCGAGGCCGTAGATGAAGCCGGAACACTGGTTCTTGACGTCGAACGCCGGAATGTTCCGCGTCCCGAGCTTCTGCGTCAGAAGGCACGCGCACGACGGCCAGTCGATGTCCGGCGACAGCGTGGCGAAGATCACCAGGTCGACGTCCTGTGCGGAAACACCGGCCGACCGCAGGGCCTCCTCCGCCGCGATCTTCCCGAGGTCCGTCGCGCCCGTACTCGTCGAGATGTGGCGGCGCTGCCGGATTCCGGTGCGCTGCTGGATCCACTCGTCGGACGTGTCCATGCGCTGTGCGAGATCGTCGTTCGCGACCACCCGCTCGGGGACCGCACGGCCGACGCCGAGGATCCTTGTCCGCGAGACCGACATGCAACCTCCTCAGATCTCGATGGCAGCCGCACCCCAGGCAAGCCCGGGCCCGGCCGCGGCGAGCAGGACCCGCGAGCCACTCGTGAGCTTCGCCGCCGCATCGGCGAGGGCGATGGCGAGCCCACCGGCCATCACGTGCCCGAACTGTTCCGTCGGCACCACGACGCGATCGCGAGCCACCCCGATGCTCTCTCCCGCGGCGCGCGCGATCGCCGGATCGACGTAATCGAGGATCGCCAGGTCGACGTCGCCGGCGCGCCAGCCCGCGGCGCTCAGCACGTCGCCTGCAGCAGCCGCGATGCGCGGCGGGACGACCGGTGCCAGCGCGGCAAGATCCGCTTTCGGGAAGTGCCTGCCGGCCGCGAGGTCCTCCGCACGGACGCGCAGGGGATACTGGCAGCTCGCCGGATACTCGCACCAGAAACGGTCCGCGAGCGCGCCGTCGGTGTACCAGCACACACTCAGCAGCCTCGCGCCGTGGTCGCCGCGTCCCACCACGGCGACACCGGCGCCATCGGCGAGCCGGGCCGACATGTCGCGCCCGCCCGGCGTGAGATCGAGGCCGCTCGAGAGCACTTCGCCCGCCGCGACGAGCACGCGGGCGTAGCGCGCGTCGGACCCGCCACCCCGCGGCGCCGGCAGGCTCGCGAACGCCGCGGCGATGTCGAGGCCGCAGAGGAAACCGGCACTCTGCGCGCGTACGTCGAGCGCACCGATCGTCGGCGCACCGAGCTTCGCCTGCAGGAAACAGGCGGCGCCCGGGAAGGTCACGTCGGGGGTCGCCGTCGCGAAGACGATCAGCCCGAGATCGCCGACCTCGGTACGGGCTTCGGCGAGTGCACCCCGCACCGCGAGCAGCGCGAGGTCCGACGGCCCCTGCCCTGCCTGGGCGTGGTGACGCCGCGCGACACCGGTCGACGACGACAGCTCGTCCGTCGTCGTTCCGAGCTCGCGGGCGAGCTGGTCGTTCGAGACCTGAGGGGGGAGATGTCGACCGAGGCCCAGAATTCGTGCGAGTGGCTCACGCGGCATCGGACAGTGCCCGCAGCCGGCTCGCGGCCGATTGCTTGACCAGAACCGCCTCGACGACCTTGCTCTCGCACCGCTGGACGAATCCGAGGCAGCGCTCCGCCAGAGGAATGCGCGTGGTGAAGTCCGGCGGGAACGCCGGGGCCGTCGCGGCGATCGTACGCAGGCGCGGATCGACGACCTTGCCGTGCACCACGAACACGTTGCCCTCGAGGGTCATGGTGAGATCGTAGTCCGGCATCTCGTCGCCCAGGCCGAGCTCGTGCTTCACGCCCGAGGGCGGGATGCGGCGCGGCAGCTCCAAGCGGAAGAGCCAGCCCGACGGGCGCTCTTCGATGGTGTACACCTCTCCATAGCGGCGTTCGCGCTCGCGCTTGTCGTCGAACGCGGTCGTCGGGCCGTAGTAGCCCTCGAAGGCCTCGCGGTTCTCTTCGGTGTGCGCGTTCGCCTTGCGCAGCAGCGGCGTCACCAGCGGGATGAGCAACGGTCCGTAGAGGGCGCCACGGTAGACCGCCTCGGACACGGGCTTCGCGCGCAGGACGCACTCGCGAAGGCGGAAGACCGCCTCGGCGATCGCGGCCAGAACTCCGTAGAAGAACCACGGGCGTACGGTCTTGCTGAAGAAGCTGTCGTCGAGCGCGAACACCGCGAATCCGGTGAACAGCAGCGGAATCGCGACCATGTGGACGAACAGGTTCATGCCGGTCGCGCCGGCCGAGCTGAACACCCGCCGGTCGCCGAGCGCGGCCTCGAGACGATCTTTCGTCTTCGCGGGCAGCGCACCGAGGATCGGCTGCAGGAGCGACACGGCGAGCGGCACGACGTGCATCCCCCCGCTCGGCGCCGCCGTGCTGACGATCTCGCGTGCCTCGTCGAAGGTGATCGGCAGCTCGCCCCGATACGGTACGGTGCGCGGCACAGGCCGCTGCAGCGGGGCTACCGCCTTCTTCTCGACCTTGCCGACCCGCGCGACCGCGACAGGAGCCGTCGCGGCAGCGGGCTTCGCCGCCGGCGTGACTGCCGGAGCGGTCGCTGCAGCCGGAGCTGCTGCTGCAGCGGCGGGCGCCGCAGGGTCGCCGGCCGTCGCCGCGGCTCCGTTGCCACCCTTGAAGCGCGACGGGAAGTCGGGACCGAAGGTCTTGTCCGGATGGATCTGCGCGGCGCGGGCGAGGAGGATGTCCTCCGCCTCCGGGATCGCCGGGTTGGGGATGCAGCAGTCGACCGGACAGACCGCCGCGCACGCCTCATGGTCGTAAAAACCCACACATTCCGTGCACTTCTCGGGCACGATGTAGAAGATCTCGTTGCTCAGGGCGTCGCGCTTGGCGCCCTGCCAGTCGTACTCGACCCCGCCCTGGTAGATCGCGGTGTTCGGGCACTCGGGCTCGCACGCACCGCAGTTGATGCACTCGTCGGTTATCATCGTCGCCATGGCGAACGAACCCTCCAGGAGTCCTGACGAACCACCCCAGCAACGCGCCACGACGCCCCGCAGGGGCGCATGACGGGCGTAAGGCCTTACAAAGTTCGCGCTCGCGAGACAAGGTGCCGGCCGGCGGACCGGGTCACTGCCGCGTCGATCGAGGGCTCGCCGCACCGGGACCACCAGCGGGAAAACGCCGTCGCTGCTTGTCACGGCAGCACTGGTGTGTCATCCTTGGGGGACATTTGAATTCTTGTTTTATTGAGAGTTCACTGGGACCCAGACAGAGGGAGGAGGTGACACGATGCGAAAGTTCATGCAGGCGGGTGCCGTTGCGACGGGACTGCTGATGCTGGTGTCGGCTGGCACGGGTTGCTCGAGCCAGGCGAAGGGCCCGAGCCCTGCGGAGCAGGCAGCTTCGCGTGCGGAGGCTGCGGCCTCGCGCGCCGAGGCGGCCGCGACCCGTGCCCAGCAGGCGGCGGATCGCGCCGAGGCGGCAGCGTCGAAGGCGGAGGCGATTTTCCAGAAGAACATGCGCAAGTAGTTCCCGCGCGTGTTTCGTCTTCGCGACGAAGCAAGGAGAACGGCGACCCGGGCAAGCCTGGTCGCCGTTTTTCGTTCCCGGCAGGGCGACCGCCACCGCCACCCCGCTTGCCCGGCCGGTGCGATCGCCCGCGCCGCAGCGGCGCCGTGCCTGCACCGCGCGCGACGGCGCCAGCGGCGAAGTCGGACTTTTCGGGGAGGCCGATTCCCGCCCTCGCGCCTGCGGTCAGCGCAGGGTAGCGAGCGCGCCCTCGATGGCGTCGAACCCGCGTGACAGGTTCTCGCGCGAGGTGGCGTACGACAGGCGGACGTGGTTCGGCGCGGCGAAGTCGTCGCCCGCCACGAGCGCCACGCGGGCCTCGGCGAGCAGGAACTCGCAGACTCGACTCGCGTTGCCCAGCGGCCGGTCGCGCCACACTCGGGGGAACAGAGCCGACACGTCCGGGAACGCGTAGAACGCGCCCGCGGGCTTCACGCATCGGACACCGGCGAGTCGGCCGAACCGCGCGAGGACGTCGTCGCGGCGCCAGCCGAACTCCTCCACCATCGGGGCAAGCTCGTCCTGCGGACCGGCCAGCGCCTCCGCGGCCGCAGCCTGCGCGATCGCGGTCGGGTTCGACGTGCACTGCCCCTGGATCGTGCCCATGGCCGCGAGCGCGTCGACCGGACCTGCCGCATAGCCGATTCGCCAGCCGGTCATCGCGTAAGTCTTCGACACCGAGTTCACGACGATCGTCCGGTCGCGGAGCTCGGGCGCGAGCTTCAGCAGGTGCGCCGGCCGGTCGCCGTCGAAGTAGAGCATCTCGTAGACGTCGTCGACGATGATCGCGACGTCCGGATACGAGACGAGGACCTCGGCGAGCGACTGCAGCTCACGCTCGGAGTACGCAGCTCCGGTCGGATTCGACGGGCTGTTCAGAATCACGCCGCGCGAGCGTGCGTCCAGCGCGTCCGCGAGCTGCTGCGCCGTGAGCTTGAAACCCTGCGACGCGGGGGCGTGCGCGATCTTCGGCTTCGCACCGGCGAGCACCAGCATGTCGGCGTAGCTGACCCAGAACGGCGCCGGCAGGACGACCTCGTCGCCTTCGCCGAACAGCGCCTGGAACGCGCTGTAGAGCGCGTGCTTGCCGCCGCAGGTGACCATGGTCTCCTCGACCGCGTAGTCGAGGTCGTTGACGCGCTTCAGCTTCGCGACGACGGCCTCGCGCACCTGTCTGGTACCGACCACCGGCGTGTACCTGGTCGCTCCCGCAGCGAGCGCGCGCGTCGCTGCGTCCTTGATGCGCTGCGGGGTATCGAAGTCCGGCTCGCCGGCGCCGAAGTCGATCACCTCGATTCCGGTCGCGCGGAGTCGAGCGACCTCGGTGGTGACGGCGAGCGTCGCGGACGGCTTGACGAGCTTCGTTCGCGGCGAGAGCCTCATGTCAGACGCGCTTCTCGCCCGCCTTCTTCGTGATGCGTTCGCCGAAGCGCTGCAGCACGAACTCCGGGACGAGGTTGCGCACGTCGCCTCCGAAGGTGGCGACCTCCTTCACCAGCCGGGAGCTCGTGTAGAAGTACTGTTCGCCGGCCATCATGAAGACGGTCTCGATCTTCGGCTTGAGGTGCCGGTTCATCATCGTCATCTGGAACTCGTACTCGAAATCGGAGACGGCGCGCAGTCCGCGGATGAGGACCTGCGCGCCGATGCGTTCCGCGTAGTCGACCAGCAGCCCGGTGAAGGAATCGGCGACGACGCGTTCGCCGACGTCGGCGAACGCCTGCCGGATCATGGCGACGCGCTCGGCGGGTGTGAACATCGCCGCGTCCTTGTTCGGATTGTAGGCCACGGCCACCGTCACGCGCGGAAACACCCGCAGGGCCCGGCGGATGATGTCGATGTGGCCGTTGGTGATGGGATCGAACGACCCGGGGTAGATCGCCACGGGCTCCTCGAGTGTTTCCGTCTCCCGTGCGGGGACGGCGCGCACCGGGCTGCCCTTGGCTCGCTTACGGGTGGGCATCAGTCGGAACCTCGCTGCGAAGGTCGGGCTGCGTCATGCGCAGCAAGGTGATGGTGCTGTCGCCGAACCGACGGTCCAGCTCGAGCTCCCAGTTCTCGGGCCAGACGAGCGTTTCGCCCCGCGCGCGCTCCACCAGCACGAAGCCGCCCGGCGCGACCAGCGAGCGCTCCGCGAGCCGCTCGAGGACCGGCTGCGCGAGACCTTCCCGGTACGGCGGGTCGGCCAGCACCAGGTGAAACGCCTCGCCCGCGGGCAGCTGCGCCAGCGCTCGTTCCGCCGGCTGAGCGATCACCCGCGTGCGGTCCGCGAATCCCGCGTGCTCGACGTTGGACTGCAGGAGGCTCGCGACCGAGCGGTCCTTCTCGACCGCCACCAGGGTCGCCGCCCCGCGCGACAACGCCTCGATGCCCAGCGCGCCGGTTCCGGCGAACAGATCGAGCACCCTCGCCCCCTCGATTGCACCGCGGTGCTCCAGTATGGCAAACGCCGATTCGCGCAGCCGCGCACCGCTCGGTCGCACGTGCAACCCCGCGGGAACCCGTAATCGCCGGCCTTTCGCCGTGCCGGCGATCACGCGCATGAACACACCGCCTGGCGCTGCACGTGGCGCTGTTTGGCAGAACACCATCGGAGGCGCAAGGAATCGGATGCTCTGGGCGCTGGTACCAGCGAAGCTCGGGTCGGCCGTCAAGACGCGGCTCGGCACGGTGCTCTCCGAGGATCAGCGGCGGGCCCTCGCGAACGCGATGCTCTTCGACGTCCTCGCGACGCTGACCTCCGTTCGGTCCCTCGCCGGCGTCGCCGTGGTGACCCGGGACACGGCCGTGGCGTCCCTCGCAGCGCGTGCGGGAGCAACGCACGTCCGCGAGAACCATGCCGGCGGCCTGAACGAGGGAGTCGCCCAGGGCATGGCCGCCTGCCACGCCCGGGGCGCGAGCGGCGTGATCGTCGTCATGGGCGACCTGCCGAACCTGGGCGCGTCCGACGTCGAGCGTACGATCGAGGCCCTGCCGGCGCGCGGCATCGTGCTCGTCCCCTCGCGCGACGGAACGGGAACCAACGTCCTCGCGGTTCGTCCGATCGACGTTCTGCGCCGCACCGCGTTCGGCGACGGCAGCCTCGCACGCCACCGCACGGCGACCGCCGGTCTGGAGACGGTGCTGCTGCCGCTGCGCGGTGCGGCCCTCGACATCGACACCGTCGCCGACCTCGCGCATCTGGTCCAGGGCGGTGCGACGGGCGCCGCCACCCGGCGCCTCCTCGCGGAGATCGCGCCCGCCGCAGGGCCCGGCCGCATCGCCTGAGACGCGGCCCGCAATCGGGACGCCGGGAAGGGCTACTTCTTCTGCTCCATCGGCTTGCCGCAGCACTGCAGGTCGCCGGTGCCCGCCTTGGTGACGATGAACTGCGCGCCGCACTGCGTGCAGATGTAGATCTTTCCGAGCTGGGTGGGCATGCAATCTCCTCGAATGGGATGTCGTGAACGGATCTCTTTCGCCGGATGCAGCGCCGGGCGCAACCCTGCTCAGTGCCCGCGGAAGACCGGTTTCCGGCGCTCTCGAAAGCTCGTGATGCCCTCGTCGCGATCGGCCGTCGACTGGAGCAGCACGTAGAGATCACCCTCGAGCCGAAGACCTTCGGCGAGCGGCAGGTCGGACGCCGCCCGCAGCGCCTCCTTCGCCAGGCGCTGCGCGATGGGCGCCCGTGCCCCGATCTCCGCCGCGAGCCGCTGGCCCGCCCGCCACAGCTCGCGCGCGGCGCACACCCGGTGGACGAGGCCCGCCGCGCACGCGGCCCGAGCCGTCAAGCACTCACCGAGCAACAGCATCGAGAGCGCACGGCCCCGGCCGACGGCTCGAGGCAGCCGCTGCGTCGCGCCGTGGTGGGGCAGCCGCCCGGCCGCGAGCTGCGTGACACCGAGGCGCGCCCCCACCGCGGCGAGGCGCAGGTCGCACGCCAGCGCCAGCTCCAGGCCGTCGTCGAGCGCGTCGCCGTGCACGAGGCACAGCACGGGCACGCGCAGCGCCGCGATCGCGGCCACGCCGTCGGGCACGCCAGGCTCGGCGTCCCGGACGCCGCCCCGGCAGAACGAACGGCCGCGCGACCGGAGCACCACGACGCGCACGGCGTCGTCCAGATCGATCGCGCCGGCCGCGTCCGCCAGCGCCGCGTGCAGCTCCCGGGAGAGCCCGGCGTCGCCATCGCGGATCGTCAGCGTCGTCACCCCGCCGGCGAGCGAGACGTCGAGAGCGCGCCGCGGCGCGCGGGGCGGCATCGGCCTCCTCAGCCTTGCCCGAGCTGCTCGCGCAGCTCCTTGCGGAGAATCTTGCCGAGTGGGTTGCGGGGCAGCTCGTCGACGACGCGGATGACCTCGGGCTTCTTGAAGCTCGCGAGACGCGCACGACAGTACTCCGAGATCTCCTCGGTCGTCGCCGTCGCTCCCGGCCGAAGAACCACCACCGCCGCCACGATCTGGCCCCACTCCACGCTCGGCAGCCCCAGCACGGCCACCTCCTCGACGGCCGTGTGTCCCTGCAAGATCGACTCGACCTCGGCCGGCGCGATGTTCTCGCCGCCGCGGATGATCATGTCGTCCTGCCGACCGACGAGGAACACGTAGCCGTCGTCGTCCACGTAGCCGAGGTCGCGCGTGTGCAGGAAGCCGTCCGGCTCCAGGCGCGCACCACCCTCGACGTCACCCGCGTACCCCTTCATCACGCGCGGCGTGCGGACCAGGATCTCCCCCGTCTGGTTCGCGGGCAGCTCGTCGCCCGACTCGTCGACGACCTTGATCTCGACGTCCGGGAGCGGCCGCCCGATCGAGTGCAGGCGGCGCAGCACGACCTCGTCCCCCGCGGCGTCGCCGGTCAGCCGGTGATCGTCCGGGCCGAGGACCGTCAACGTCGACGTCGTCTCCGTCTGCCCGAACGCGTTGACGAAGCCGCAGGTCGCGGGGAAGCTCTCCAGCGCACGGCGAATCACCGGGAACGGCATCGGCGCCCCGCCGTACGAGAGGTTCGTCAGGCTCGAGAGGCTGGTCGACGCGAAGCGCGGGTGGTCGAGAATCTGCTTGAGCATCGTCGGGACGACGAACGCGTGCGTCACGCCCTCGCGCTCGACGGCCTCGAGCCACTCTCCCGCGTCGAACTGCGGCAGCAGGACGAGCTTCCGGCCGGTCCACAGCGACGTCATGATGTTGGTCGCGCCGGCGATGTGGTAGAGCGGCACGCACAGGAGGGCTGCGCCGCGCGGCTCGCCGTCCGCCATCTCGACGGTCCCGACGACGTAGGCGGTGAAGTCGCCGAAGCTCAGCATCACGCCCTTGGGCAGCGACGTCGTCCCGCTGGTGTACATGAGGACCGAGGTGTCGCTCTCCTCGACCTCGGCGTCCTCCATCTCTTCGGGAGCGTCCGCGATCCACGTCTCGACCGTCTCCCCGTCGCCATCGTCGATCGGGACGCGAACGAGATCACGCGGCAGCTTGTCGCCGAGCTGCTCGAGGAGCGGTGCGTAGCGGGCCCCGTAGAAGAGGACCGCGGGACTCGCCTTGACGATCATGTGCTCGAGCTCGGGCAGCTTTGCCCGGTAGTTGAGCGGCACGAACGTCGCCCCGGCGGTGGCCGTCGCGTAGTAGCACTCGACGTACCTGTGCGAGTTGGTCGCCAGCACCGCGACGCTCTTCCCTCGCCCGACGCCCCGACGGGCGAGTGCGCTGGCCAGCCGACGCACGCGCGACAGCGCGTCGGCGTAGGTGAGGCGCACGTCGCCGTAAACCAGGACCTCCTGGTCGCCGAACATCGAGGCCGGGATCGAAAGGAAATTGGCAGTGTTCATCGCGCCACAGGTCCTAGCGCGGAGGCGATGCAGCGCTCAAGGGCGAGCCCCTGGGCAAGCGTGAGGTCGGCACCACGCCCCACGCAGGCCTTCGCCGCGCGTACGAGAGCCGGATCGAGCGCCGCGACACGACGCGCCAGCGCGCCCGCCGTCGCGCGCAGCCGTCCCGGGGACACGGCGCGCTGCGCGAGCCCGATCCGCACCGCGGTACGGGCGCCGATCACCTCCCCGGCGAGGAGAACGGCGGCGGCCCTGCCCTCGCCGATCGCGCGCGGCAGCGTCTGTGTGCCACCGACGCCCGGAACCAGCCCGAGGCCCGTCTCGGGCAGCGCGAAGCGCGCGTCGTACGCGCACACGATCAGATCGCAGAGCAGCGCCATCTCGAGGCCGCCGCCCACGGCGTGCCCGTGCACCGCGGCGATCGACAAGCAGGGCAGCGTGCTCCACAAGCGCCAGACGTCGCGCTGCTGCCGCACCTCGCGCGCGCGCACCGGCGAGGGCGCCGTACCGAACTCGGCGAGATCGCCACCGGTCGAGAACGCGCGGCCGTTGCCGCGCACGACGAGCACGGACACCCCGGGCTCCGCGTGCAGCCACTCGAGGGCCGCGAAGATCGCGTCCCGCATGCCGCGGTCGTAGGCGTTGAGGACCTCCGGACGATCGAGCGTCAGCGTGACCACGCGGTCGTCGCGCTCGAGCACGACAGGCGGCTTCACGCGACCACACGCCCCGCGGAAAGCGCGTGCCGGACGCGGAGCGTCCGCCAGCGTCCGTCCCACGACGCAGAGTCGACGAGCAGCAGGTCGGCAGCGCCACCGGTCACGAGCCCGAAGGGCACACGCTCGCCCCGCAGACGCGCCGGCGCGGAGGTGAAGATCTCGAGTGCGTCGGGCTCGTCGAGCGCCTGGCAGGCTCCGAGGACGCGGCCGTCGCGCGTCGTGCGGCGCAGGGCACCGTCGATGCCGACCAGCGGTTCGAACGGGACGACCGGCGCGTCGCTGCCCGCCGCGACGATCACGCCCGCGGCGCGCAGATCCCGCAGCGGGTACAGCCAGTCCTGCAGTGGCTCCTCCACCTCGCGACGGTACTTGTCGCCGCGCCAGGCGACGAACGCCGGCTGCGTGACCACGGCGACCCCCGCGTCCGCGATGCGGCGGACCACCTCCGGAGGGCACAGCGACGCATGCTCGAGTCGGTCGGGCACCTCGTCGGCACCGGCACGGACCGGCGCCGCCGCCAGCGCATCGAGGACCTCGACGACGACGTCGGCCTCGACCGCGTGCACGGCGACCGGAAGGCCGCGCAAGCGCGCCCGGCGCAAACGGTCGGCGAAGTCCGGCGCGCGCACCTCGTCACTCGAGCGGGCGAGCAGCTTCACGCCGGCGATCACAACGCGCCCCGCCGCGGCGCGGCGTGCCGGCTCCACGTCGTCGGGGTCGGCGATGAAGGCGCGGACCTGCAGCGGCAGCTCGCGCGCCTCGACGGCTTCGGCCAGGCGCGCGACGCGAGCCGCGTCGTTGCTCGCGGTCGGGTCGTCGACGTGCACGACGCCGGCGCGTGCGAGCGCCGAACCGACCGCCCGCAACCCCCGCGCGAGCGCCGCCCGATCGACCGGGCCGACGACGCGCGTGATCTCCGGCTCGAGGCCGAACACCGGCCCGAGCGGCCGTCCCGCCGCGTCGCGTGGTGCGCGCTCCGCGGCCGGCGGACCGAGAGCACGCTCGACGCGCGCCCAGCCCGCCGAGTTCAGGAGCGTCGCGTGCCGCGTCGCGTGCCGGAGACGAACCGGATGCTCGGGCAGGGCTTCGTCGAGCTCGACCCTCGTCGGGTGGCGCCCCTCGGCCAGCCACGCCTCGTCGTAGCCCGACACGCGCAGCCACGTTCCCGGCGGCAGACCGGCCGCGGCCGCGCGGAGCCTTCCCAGCAGCTCCGGCAGCGTCGACGGGAGCGCGTCACCCAGGTGGAGTCCCGCGCGATCGGCTGCGCAGGCGAAGAGGTGGATGTGCGGGTCGGCGAACGCGGGCAGCAGCAATGCGTGCTCGTCCCCCAGCACGAGGCCATCGCGCGGTGCCGTGCCCGCGTCGAGGGGCACGCGGGCGGTGATGCGACCGCCCGCGAGACGCAGGCGGCACGGCCCGGCCGGCACGAGCCGTGCGCCGTCACGGACGAGCGGCCGGCCGACGACGTACGCGGGGCTCAGTCCGACGACGGCAGCGGCTTCGCTTCCTTCAGCTTCATGTCCGCACCGCAACACGTGATGCTCCCCGCTCCGGCCTTGTTGCACAGCGCCTCGGCGTTGCACTTCTCGCAGATGTAGCGCTTGCCCAGCATGTTGCTCATCGTCGGTCTCTCCTTCGCTCCTACGGCGTCGCAGGCCGGGCGTCACTCTGCAGCCGGCGTCGCCGTGACCTCTACCGTCACGGGGCGATCGCCGTCCAGTGCCACGAGGCGCGTGCCGTCCGACGCCGCTGTGGCGCGGACTCGGGCCAGCCCGATCGGGCGTCCGGTATCGGGCAGGACCGCGGCACACGTCACCCGGCCGACCTCGGTGTCCCCGTCACGCAGGGGCGTGCCGGGCGTGAGCACGGCTCCGGGCTCGCCCGTCAACCGCACCAGACGCCAGTTGACGTGTCCGCGCGCGGCGATGCGCTCCATGACCTCCTGCCCGAGGTAGCAGCCCTTCCGGTACGACACCGCCCGGGCGAGCGACGGAATCTCGGCAGCGAGCGTCTGCGCGTCGTAGTCGACACCCTCGCGCGCCCAGCCGTTCGCGATGCGGAATACCTCGCTCGCGTCCGGGCCGACCGAGACCGCGCCGCCGCCGAGCAGCTCGAGGGCGAGCGCGTCCTCGCAGGCCTCCTCGGCGCTCCAGATGTGGAAGCCGCGCGCGCCGAACTCCGCGAGCCGCGCCACGCGGACGGCGACGCCGCCACGCAGGATCTCGACGTGAGCCCCCTCGGCCAGCGTGCCGACCCCGGCGCCGAGGACCTCGACCAGCACGGCCCCCGCGCCGGGGCCGCGCAGCGCCATGCCCGACAGCGACAGCTCGTCGAACTCGACGTCGTCCGCGACGACGAACCGCTCGAGCGCCATGCGCACGCGCTCGCGCGACGAGGCGGGCAGGTCGAGCCAGGTCGCGCCCTCGAGCACGAGGACGCACAGATCCGCGACCACACGCCCCTGCTCGGTCAGCAGGAGCGCGTGCGTGCCGTCCCCCGGTGCGAGCTTCGCCACCTCGTTCGACAGCATCCCCTGCAGGAACGTCGCACGGTCGGCGCCGCGCGCGGCGAGCACCATGCGCTCCGACAAGGGAGAGAGCGCGGCACCCGTCCGCAGTGCGGCGAGCTCGCGCTCGAGGGCGGCGGCGTCGGGCTTCTCGACGGCGGCCATGTCGCGGGTCTAGCAGAGCGCTCGGCAACCGTGCCAGATTCGCGCGCGGAGGAGCCACGATGAGCTACGAGGACGTTCTCTACGAGGTGTGCGACCAGGTTGCGTGGATCACCATCAACCGCCCGGAGCGCCGCAACGCCTTCCGACCGGAGACCGTCGACGAGCTGATCGACGCCTTCAAGCGCGCCTGGGCGGACCGCGGCGTCGGGGTCGCCGTGCTGTCCGGGGCGAACGACACGTTCTGCTCCGGCGGCGACCAGAAGGCGCGCGGTGCCACGGGCTACGGCGACCGGCCCGGCATCGGGCTCGACGTGGCCGGCCTGCACGGCGTCATCCGCTCGATGCCGAAGCCGGTGATCGCCATGGTCGACGGCTACGCCGTCGGGGGCGGGCACGTGCTGCACGTGGTGTGCGACCTCTCGGTCGCTTCGGACCGCGCGATCTTCGGCCAGGTCGGGCCGAAGATGGGCAGCGTCGATCCGGGCTTCGGGACGGCCTACCTGGCGCGCGTCGTCGGCGAGAAGAAGGCGCGCGAGATCTGGTTCCTCTGCCGGCAGTACGGAGCCCAGGAGGCGCTGGCGATGGGCCTGGTGAACAGGGTCGTGCCCGCAGCCGAGCTCCGGGCCGAGGTCGAGCGCTGGTGCGCCGAGCTGAATGCGATGAGCCCTACGGCGATCAAGATCGCGAAGCAGTCGTTCAACGCCGACACCGATCAGCTGCACGGCACGACGGAGCTCGGCTTCACCGCGCTCGAGATGTACTACGGCAGCCCCGAGGGCGAGGAAGGCCGCAAGGCGTTCGAGGAGAAGCGCAAGCCCGACTTCGCGAGGTTTCGACGATAGGAAGCGAGGGGGCTCCCGTCCCTCGGCTGCGCCGTCGTCGGGTGGGTCGCTGGTGGCGCGCTCAGGCGTCGCGCAGGATCTTCGTGGCGTCCGCGGCGGTGGCGCCGTCGTGGACGATGGCCATGAAGGCCCGCGTGATCGCACGCGGCTTCTCGTGCTGGATCACGTTGCGGCCGTAGACGATGCCCGCAGCACCGGCGCGGATCACCTGCTCGGTGCGCGCGAAGATCTCCTCCTCGCTCGCCTTGCCGCCGCCGCGCACCAGCACGGGCTTGCCGCCCGCGACGCGGAGCACGCGCGAGTAGTCCGCGAGGTCGTCGGTCGGATCGGCCTTGATCACGTCGGCACCGAGCTCGACCGCCTGGCGGACGAGCGTCGCGATGCGCTCGGGGTCGCCTTCGACGGCCAGCCCGCCCTTCCCGTCCGGCTTCATGGCGATCGGCTCGACCATGAGCGGCATGCCCCAGCGGTCGCACTCGGGCTTCAGCCGGCCGAGGTTCTCGACGCACTGCCGGTGCAGGTCGGTCTCGCCCGGAATCCAGAGCAGGAACGCGACGACGCACGCGGCGTCGAGGCGCAGCGCGGTCTCGACGCCGCCGTCGAGTAGCGCGCAGAAGAACTCGTCGGGCGGGTTTGGTCCGTACACGTTGGCCACGTCGACGCGCAGCACGAGTGCCGGCTTGCGCGGTCCGCGGACGTCCTGCAGCAGCGACGCCTGTCCCGGGGTGAGCTGCACCGCATCGGGCTGGGCCGCGACGATGGTCGCGACCGCCGCGGGCATGTCCTCGATGCCGGGCAGGAACGTCGGCTCGTTGAACACGCCGTGGTCGATCGCCACGTCGAAGCAGCGGCCGTCGGCGGCGAGGAGGCGTCCCAGGCGCGGCGCGATGCTCACGCGCTCACCCGATCCGCTGCGGCGGCGTCCGCCGCCGGGTCGGCCGAAGGCGCGGGCAGCGCGTAGGTCGTTTCGAGGTAGGCGACGATGTCCGCCGACTCGAACATCGCGCGACCCGTGTTCGGGTCGAGGAGGTAGGGCACCTGCATCTTTCCCGCGCGCGCGACGAAGGCGTCGCGCTTCGGGCTGCCCTTCGCGACGTTGTGCAGCACGTAGGGGATCTCGAGCGTGCACAGCGCCTCGCGCACCAGGCGGCAATACGGCGACGCCTCGAAGCTCCACAGCTCGAGCAGCTGCGCGGGCAGCCGTGACGGCCGCGCACGCACGCCCGAGAGAGGACGGCAGAGCGACGCGAGCGCGTTGCTCGCGAGGTACAGAGGCGCGAGCGAGAGCGACGCCGGAACGCTGCCGTCCCCGTAGCGCAAGAACAGGTGCCGTACGATGTCGTCCGACTCGTACGTCTCGAGGCCCGTGTTGGGGTCGACCAGGTACGGGAACTGCGCCTTGCCGCCGCGCTGCACCAGCTCCGGACGGAAGCGGCTGCCGCCCTTCGGGCACGGCTTCACGATCACGTCGAGGTCGAGGATCGACAGCGCTTCGCGGACCTTGCGGCAGAAGGGACACGCCTCGAACTCGTAGAGCTCGAGCAGCCGCTCGGGGCGCGGGCCGGGCGTCCCGATGGTCATTCCATTGCCGGCGCGAACCACCGACACGGCGAACGACGATGCGAGATCGAGTACACGGCTCACGGCATCCCCCTCTGCGGATTCAAAGGTAAACCAGCCAGTCGCGGTGCTTCGCGTTGCGGCCGCGGACGGCGTCGAGGTAGGCTCGCTGCATCCGCTGCGTGATCGGCCCCGGCGTCTCGCGGCCGATCGCGCGCCCGTCGAGCTCGCGCACCGGCGTGATCTCGACCGCGGTACCGGTCATGAACGTCTCGTCGGCGATGTAGATCTCGTCGCGCGTGATGCGCTCCTCGAGCACCGTGATGCCCTCGTCGGCCAGCAGCCGGATGATCGTGTCGCGCGTGATACCGGGCAGGATCGAGTGCCCGCCCGGCGTCTTCACGACGCCGTCGCGCACGATGAAGATGTTCTCGCCGCTGCCCTCGGCGACGAAACCCTCGGTGTCGAGCATGATGGCTTCCTGGAAGCCGCCCGAGCGCGCCTCGTGCGAGGCGAGAATCGAGTTCACGTAGTTCCCGACCGTCTTCGCCTTCGACATCAGCGTGTTCGAGTGGAAGCGGTGGAACGACGACGTCTTGGCGCGGATGCCCTTGGTCTGGCCGTCGGCGCCCAGGTAGGCCCCCCAGCGCCACGCAGCGATGGCGACCCGCACCGGGTTTTCCGCTGCGAGTCCCATCTCGCCGTCGCCGAGGAAGACCAGCGGACGGAGGTAGCACTCGTCGAGACCGTTCTTCCGGACGGTCTCGACGCATGCGTCGTCGATCTCCCTCTCCGCGAACGGGATCGTCAACCCGAGAATGCGAGCCGAGTCGTACAGACGCCGGTTGTGCTCGCGCAGGCGAAACACCGCCGAGCGTCCGTCGTCCCCGCGGTAGCACCGGATGCCCTCGAACACGCCGAGCCCGTAGTGGAGGGTGTGCGTCAGGACGTGGACGTTGGCCTCGTCCCAGGGCACGAACTTCCCGTCGAGCCAGATCCAGCTGCTCTTGTCCACGTCGTCTTCCCTCCGTTCACGCGCGCGCGAAGCGTCCCACGAGGCGTTCGTACACCTCCCGCACGCGATCGCGATGGCGGTCCAGTTCCTCTAGCAGACGCTCGCCCACCGTCTCGCCCGACCCGGAGAAGCCCATCCGGCGGGCGGCACCCACAAGATGCGTGGGCTCGCGCGCGATTCGCTCGATCGGGTGCTCCCCCTCGATGCGCAGCCGGTTCTCGAGGCCGCGCAGGAACGACCACGCCGTGGCCAGCAGCGCGCGATCGTCAGGGTCGAGCAGTCCGGCCTCGCCCGCCGCCCCGAGCAGGGCTCGCGTCTCGCGCCGGCGCAGCTCCGGACGCTCGTGTCCGTGCGCCAGGGCGAGCGTCTGCGCGACGAACTCGATGTCGACGAGGCCGCCACGCCCGACCTTCAGGTTCACGTAGCGGTCGTCCTCGCGCGCGAGCTCGCTCTCCATGCGCGCGCGCAGCCGCGCGATCTCGGCGAGCTCGTCCTGCGCGAGCCCTCGTCCGTAGACGAAGCGCTCCACGATGCCCTCGATGCGCCGCGCGAGCGGCTCGGGGCCGCAGACCACACGCGCCCGGATCAGCGCCTGCCGCTCCCAGACCGCCGACGACTCTGCGTGATAGTGCGCGAAGCCGTCGACCGACGTCACCAGCGGTCCCGAGCGTCCGGACGGTCGCAGCCGGGTGTCGATCTTGTAGACGTAGCCTTCGCGCGTCGCGAGCTGGAGCACGAGCAGCAGCATCTGGGCGAGCCTCGCGAAGAACTCCTGCGCGCCCCCCACGTCCGCCTCCGCGTCGGCTGGAGCCGTGTCGTCGGCCGACGCCGGCCCGTAGACGAAGGTCAGGTCGAGATCGGAGTGGTAGTTCAGCTCGCAGCTGCCGAGCTTGCCCAGCGCCACCACCGCGAGCGCCAGCCCCGGGGGGGGCACGTAGCGCTGCGTCCGCTCGGCGAGCGCGACGTCGTACGCACGCTGCAGGCAGACCTCGGCCAGCGCCGAGAGCTGTGCGCTGACGGCCTCGTAGTGCAGCTGTCCCGCGACGTCGTGCGAGCCGATCCGCAGGAACTCGTCGTTGCGGAACCGGCGGAGCACGTCGAGCCGCTCCTCGAAGTCCGTCGCCTGCGCCAGCAGCGCGTCGAGCTCGCGCGCGAATCCTTCCCGGGTCTTGGTGTCGACGGCCTGATCCGCCCGCACCAGCGTGTCGATCAGCTCGGGGTGCGACAGCAGCGCACGGGCGAGGTAGTCGCTGGTGGCGAACAGCGTCACCAGCAGCTCCAGGGTGGCCTTGTTCTCCGCGAGGAGTGCCAGGAACGTCCGGCGCGCGCCGACCCGGGTGAGGAACTCCACGAGGTGCGCGAGCGCACGGTCGGGTGCCGCCGTTCGCCGCGCCGCCGTGAGCAGCGCCGGCGCCAGCGTCGCGAGCGCGCGGCGGCTCTCGGCGGTGGCACGCGCGCGCAGTGCGCCGTCCCGGATCAGACGCAGGGCCGCGAGCGCCTCGGCGGGTGCCGTGAAGCCGAGCGCCGCGACCCGCTGCTCCGCGTCCTCGGCGTCGATCTCGTCGATCAGCATGCGGGCGGCTTCGTCGGCCGAGCCCACCGTGTTCTCGCGGCGCTGCCGGAACAGCTCCGCGAACGCGGCGCGGACGATCGCCGTGTGGCGCGCGTGCTCGTCGGCGAAGCGCGTCGCCGCATCGGGCCCCGGCGTGCGCTGCCAGATCGGGCCGCGCCCGTCGAGGTGCAGGCCGAGGCGGCGCGCCACCACCTCGACTCCGGCCCCGTCGGCCGGAAGCGTGTGCACCTGACGGTCCTCGTCGATCTGCAGAGCGTGCTCGACACGCCGCAACCAGGCGTAGGCCTCGGCGAGCGCAGCGCCGTCGGCCGCCGGAAGCAAGCCGACGTCGCGCAGCACGCGCAGCAGCCCGAGAGTGCTGCGCTCGCGGAGACGCCGGTCCTTGCCACCGTGGACCATGGCGAACGACTGCACGAGGAACTCGACCTCGCGGATGCCGCCCGCGCCCAGCTTCACGTTGCGCTGGTCGCGCCCCTTGCTGCGCTCCTGCTCCTCGACGCGCGCCTTCATCCCCTCGAGGTCGGCGATCATCGTGTAATCGAGCGTGCGCCGGTGGATGAACGGCGCGAGCTCCCCCAGCAGCTGGTTGCCGAGGTCGTGATCGCCGCCGACGGGTCGCGCCTTGAACAGCGCCGCGCGTTCCCAGGTCTGTCCCAGCGCCTCGTAGTAGCCCAGCGTGCCGGCGAGCGAGCTCGTGATCGGGCCGTTCATGCCGTCCGGCCGGAGCCTCAGGTCGACGCGGAACACGAAGCCCTCGGCCGTGATCTCGGAGAGGAGCTTGGTGGTCTTCTCGGCGACCCGCGTGAAGAAGGCCGGCGGCGCGAGGGAGCCGCGCGGACCGCCGCTGCTCGCCTGCTCGTCGCTCTCGTGCACGAAGACGAGGTCGACGTCGGAGCTGTAGTTGAGCTCGCGCGCGCCGAGCTTGCCGAAGCCGAGCACCGCGAAGCGGTTGCGGCGGTCCGGCGCGAGGGCGAGTTCGCCGTAGTCGCGTTCGACCTGGCGCCGCGCGACGTGCGCCGCGGCCGCGATCGCGGTCTCGGCGGTCGAGGTCAGCGTCGCGAAGGTCTCGCCGAGCGGGGCGAGCCCCCACAGGTCGCGCGCCCCGATCCGGAGGTACGACAGCTGGCGCCAGCGGCGAAGCTCGCCGGCCGCGACCGCCGGGTCGGCCAGGCCCAGTCGATCGAGCGCGGCCAGGTCGAGCACCGGCGCAGCGAGATCCTCCGCGACGGCGCGCCGCAGCCAGTCCGACCAGTCCGGTAGCGAGCGCAGCACCCGGCTCAGGTGCCCACTGCCGCCGAGCAGCACGAACAGCGCGATGCGCTCCTCGCGCGCGAGCGTCGCGAGCCGCGCGGGCCCGTCGTCGAGATCCCGCACGCTGCCGACGGCGAGGCCAGGATCGGCCGCGAACGACGCCTCCTCCGCGATTCCCGAGGCACGCAGCCCGCACTCGCGCGCGAGCGGTTCCACGTCCCCGATCGCGAGCTCGCGCACCGTGGCGTCCGCGTCTCAGGCCGCGCGCGAGACGTCGCTGGCGGCCGCGGCGCCGAACGCGCCCAGGTCGTTGAGCGCGCGCTCCGCGTGCGCCAGCTTCTTCTCGGCGCCCTTGAGGCGGCGCCCCTCGAGCGGCGGGAACAGACCGTAGTTCGCGTTCACCGGCTGGAACTCGCTCCGGCCGGGCTGCGTCACGTAGCCGACGAGCGCGCCGAGCGCCGTGGTCGGCGGCACCGTCAGGGGCAAGCGCCCGAGTGCCAGCCGCGCCGCGTTCACGCCCGCGAGGTAGCCTGCACTCGCCGATTCGAGGTAGCCCTCGACACCGATGAGCTGACCGGCGAGCAGCAGGTCGTCGCGCACGCGCGTCTGCAGCGTCGGCCGCAGGAGAGCCGGAGCGTTGATGAAGGTGTTGCGGTGCAGGCTGCCGAGCCGCACGAACTCGGCGTGCTCGAGCCCCGGGATCGTCCGGAACACGCGTCGCTGCTCGGGGTAGGTCATCTTGGTCTGGAAGCCGACCATGTTGAACAGAGTGGCGTTGCGGTCGTCCTGACGGAGCTGCACCACCGCGTGTGGACGTCGCCCCGTCCGCGGATCGGCGAGGCCCACCGGCTTCAGCGGCCCGAACGCGAGCGTGTCGCGGCCGCGGCGCGCCATCTCCTCGATCGGCAGGCAACCCTCGAAGTGAACGCAGCGCTCGAAGCTCCGCAGGGCGACCTTCTCGGCCGCGAGGATGTCCTCGACGAGCCTCTCGTAGCCCTCGCGGTCGAGCGGACAGTTCACGTAGTCGTCGCCGCCCTTGCCGTAGCGCGACGCGCGGAACGCCCTGGTCATGTCGATCGACTCGAAGGTCACGATCGGCGCGATGGCGTCGTAGAAGTAGAGGTAATCCTCGCCGAAGAGCGCACGCAGGGCCGCCGTCAGCGGCACGGACGTGAGCGGTCCCGACGCGATGACGGTCACGCCATCGGGAAGCGACGTCACCTCCTGGCGGTGGATCACCACGCCGGGCAGCGCCGCCACCGCCTCGGTCATGCCGCGGGCGAAGCCCTCACGGTCGACCGCGAGGGAGCCGCCGGCGGGCACGCGGTGCTCGTCCGCGATGCGCATCACCAGCGAGTCGAGGGCGCGCATCTCCTCCTTCAGAAGGCCGATCGCCGTGGTGCGCTCGGCGCTGCGGAAGCTGTTGGAGCACACGAGCTCGGCGAGCATGTCCGTCTGGTGGGCATCCGTCCCGCGTAGCGGTCGCATCTCGTAGAGGTCGACGCCCACGCCGCGGCGCGCGAGCTGCCACGCAGCCTCACAGCCGGCGAGGCCGCCTCCGACCACGGTCACGCGTTCGGTCATCCGGAGATCCTACCGTGCGCCCGCGCGCCGCTGCGCCGCCGAACGATGCGACCGGCGTCGCGCCACCGCTCAGGCGACAGCCGACGACTCGCCCGGATCCCCGGTGTCGAGCGCCTCGCGGAAGGTGCACTCCGGGTTCGGACACTTCTTCTCGGCGCCGGCCCGCTTGGTCACCTTCTCGACCAGGAACTTGCTGCCGCACAGCGGGCACGGCTCCTCGATCGGCTTGTCCCACGCGCTGAACTTGCAGTCCGGGTAGCGGTTGCAGCTAAAGAACATCTTTCGCTTGCGCGAGAACTTCTGGACGATGTCGCCGACGCTGCAGTCCGGGCACTTCATGCCGATCGGCTCGGGGAGCTTGAGAGGCTGCACCTCGCGGCACTCCGGGTAGCCCGCGCAGCCGACGAACTTGCCGAAGCGCCCGAAGCGGATCTGCATCGGCTTGCTGCACTTCGGGCAGGTGCGATCGATGGTCTCTTCCTTCGCGACCTCGATCGTCCCGTCCTCGAGGCGCTTGAAGTTCTTGGTGTTGCGGCACTCGGGGTAGTTCTTGCACGCGATGAACTCGCCGCGTCGGCCCCACTTGATGACCATGGGGTTGCTGCAGCGCTCGCAGGTGAGATCCGTCGCGATCTCCTGCGTCTTCACGTCGCGCATGTGCTCGTCGGCGTGCTCGAGGTCCTTGGTGAACGGCGTGTAGAAGCCGCGGACCGCGCTCACCCAGCTCGTCGAGCCCTCCTCGACGGTGTCGAGGATCTCCTCCATCCCGGCGGTGAACTCGACGTTGAAGATGTCGGGGAACGACTCCACGAGCAGGTCGTTGACGAGCGTGCCGAGCTCCGTGGGACGCACGCGGCGCGACTCGTCCTCGACGACGTACTCCTTCTCGAGGATCGTGCCCATGATGCTCGCGTACGTCGACGGGCGGCCGATGCCTTCCTCCTCGAGCTCCTTGATGAGCGTCGCCTGCGTGAAGCGGGGTGGCGGCTGCGTGAAGTGCTGCTCCGGATCGACCTCGTGCAGCTGCAGGCGGTCGCCGGCCGACAGCGGCGGCAGCTGGCGGTCGTCGGCGGAGTCGGGCTCGGCGTCACCGTCCTTGTCCGGCGCCTTCTCGTCGACGCCCTCGGTGTAGACGCGCATGAAGCCGTCGAACTTCTCGACCTGGCCGTTGGCGCGGAACAGGTACTCACCGATCGGGATGTCGACCGCGGTCTGGTCGTAGATCGCCGCTGCCATCTGGCTCGCGACGAAGCGGTTCCAGATCAGCGTGTAGAGCTTGAGCTCGGCCGGGTCGAGGAACTTCTCGACGCGCTCGGGCGTGTACTCCATCGAGGTCGGGCGGATCGCCTCGTGGGCGTCCTGCGCCTGCTTGCGCGAGCGGTAGACCGGCGGCTCCTTCGGCAGGTAGCGCTCGCCGTACTTGCCTTGGATGTACTCGCGGGCGTGCCCCTGCGCCTCGGGCGAGACGCGGGTCGAGTCGGTTCGCATGTAGGTGATCAGACCGACCGAGCCCTCGTCGCCCAGCTCGACCCCCTCGTACAGCCGCTGCGCGAGGCCCATCGTCCGCTTGGGGCTGAACGAATGCTTGCGCGACGCCTCCTGCTGCAGCCGCGAGGTGATGAAGGGCGGCTGCGGGTTGCGCTTGCGCTCCCTCGTCTCGACCTTGCCGACGATCCAGTCGGCAGCCTTGATCGCGTCGAGGATCGCGGTCGCCTGCTGCTCGTTCTCGACGCGGAAGCCCTTCGGGTCGAGGCGCTTGCCGCCGACCTCGACCAGCCGAGCATCGAAGGGGGGCGGCTGCACGCCCTCGAGGTTCGCGACGATCGACCAGTACTCGACCGGGACGAACGCCCGGATCTCGCGCTCGCGCTCGACGATGATGCGAACGGCCACCGACTGCACGCGTCCGGCGGACAGCCCACGCCGGACCTTCTTCCACAGCAGCGGCGACACCTGGTAGCCCACCAGCCGGTCGAGGACGCGGCGCGCCTGCTGCGCATCGTAGCGGTCGCGGTTCAGCTCCAGCGGGTTCTTGATCGCCTTCTGGACGGCGTCCTTGGTGATCTCGTTGAACAGGACGCGCTTCAGCTTCGACTCGTGCACCCCGATCTTCTCGGCGATGTGCCAGGCGATGGCCTCGCCTTCGCGATCCGGGTCGGGGGCAAGGAAGACCGTCTCCTTGTCCTTGGCAGCCTTGCGGAGCTCGGTGATGACCTTCGACTTGCCCGGGATGACGCTGTAGTCGGGCTGGAAGTCGTTCTCGACGTCCACCCCGAGCTTGCTCTTGGGCAGGTCGAGGATGTGGCCGACCGACGCCCGCACCTGGTAGTTCCGGCCCAGGTACTTGCCCAGGGTCTTCGCCTTTGCGGGCGACTCGACCACGACCAGGTTCTTCGCCATTCGTTCCTCTCCGCCTTCGAGCCAAGCCGCGCGTACCGGTATGTCCCCGACGAGTCAACCCGAGTGGCGAGCACGTCCCGTGCCAGATCACCTCTTGCCCGACGTCGCAGCGTACCTCCCCCCGGGGCCCCGGACGACCACCCCCCGCAGCTCGAGGGCGACGAGTTTCTCCAGCAAATCCGGCAACTTGAGTCCTAGCCGCAGCACCAGCTCGTCGGCGGTCGCGACACCGCCACGAACCGCGGTCAAAACCCGATCCAGTCCGACCGGCAGGCCGACGATTCCCTGACCGCCAGCGGCAGGCGATGCGACCCCCTGGGGCAGCTCGGCCAGGATGTCGTCCACCGACTCGACCAGCTTCGCGCCGCGGCGCAGGAGCGCATGCGGTCCGGCCGAGCGCGCCGCCCCGACCGCGCCGGGCACGGCGAAGACCTCCCGCCCCTGCTCGAGGGCGTGCGCGGCCGTGGACAGGGACCCGCTGCGCAGCGTCGCCTCCACGACGACCACCCCGAGCGCCAGGCCGCTCACGATCCGGTTGCGGCGCGGAAACTGTCCCGGACGGGGTGCGGTTCCGGCGGGGTGCTCCGAGACGAGGAGGCCGCGCTCGAGGATCTCCCGGCGGAGGGCCCGGTGCTGGCGCGGGTAGACGACGTCGGTCCCACCACCGACGACGGCGACCGTTTGCCCCCCGGCCTCGAGCGCGCCGCGGTGAGCGGCACCGTCGATCCCGAGCGCTAGCCCGCTCACCACGGCGATGCCGGACTCGGCGAGCGCCCGCGCCAGGTCCCGCGCGACGGCGAGCCCGTAGGCCGTTGCATCGCGCGCGCCGACGATCGCGATGGCAGGCGCGTCGAGCGCGCCGGGCTCTCCGGCGAGCCGCCCCCTGAGGTACAACACGGGCGGCGGATCGTGCACGTGACGCAGCGCGCGCGGATAGCGCTCGGCGGTCCGGTCGACCGCGGTCTCGGCGGGCTCCGGGAGGGGCATCGACCGCGGCATCTACCGGGCGCGGCGGAAGCGGCAATGCACGGGAGAGCAAGAACGCGCGCCCGGGAAGTCGGCGGCTCCCGAATTTGTTGACAAGCTCCGGAAGCTCCCCTAAGCACCGGGCGGTTGACCCCGGCGACGAACAGGCCGAGCCGGGCCTCGGTCGGCGAGGATGCGCCCGATCACCCGTCGGGCAACGATGCGTCGCGCCGACCCCGCAGGATCAAATCCGGACAAGGAGAGAAGAAAACATGACCGTCAAGGATATTGTTGCAGCGATGCCCAGCCAGTTCAACGCCGACGCGGCCAAGGGAATGAACTCGGTCATCCAGTTCAACCTCAGCGGCGAGGGCGACAACGCCGGCCAGTACCACGCGATCATCAAGGATGGCGCGCTGGAGGTGAAGGAAGGCGTTCACGCGTCGCCCAGCATGACGATGACGATGGCCGGCACCGACTACGTCGACATGACGACCGGCAAGCTGAACGGCCAGATGGCCTTCATGAGTGGCAAGCTCAAGATTGCCGGCGACATGGGCCTCGCGATGAAGATGCAGTCCCTCTTCAAGATGGGCTGATCCGCAGCCCTCATCCGGAAGCACGAGCGGCGCGGGCACCCCCCGCGCCGCTCTCGTTTCTAGAGGTCGACCCGGAAGACGTGCGCGCGCTTGCGCCGTGCCGGATCGTAGCCCTGCCACTTCTTCGCGGGGACCGCGCGCGCCGACACCGAGCGCAAGCCCTCGGCGCGGAAGAAGCGCGCCGCCTCGTCGTTGGTCGTCACCGCGAAGACGAACGCGAGGTGCATGGCGCGTGCCTCGGTGACGATGCGCCGCACCAGCCGCCGCCCGATGCGCTCGCCCCGAAAGCGCGTCATCGTGTACAGGCCGGCGATCTCACCCGCCCGGTCGGCGAGATACGGCTCCGTGCAGAGCGCCCCGATGCCGGCCAGGTGCTGCCGTCCGATCCAGGCTCCGAAGCCTCCGAGGAGCAGCTGCGCCACCTCGGCGCTGCTCCGCGGCTTGAGCAATCCCTCGCGCTGCCCGCGTGCGACGAGCCGCTCGACCTCGTGGAAATCGTCGATCGAGAGGCGCTCCACCCGGCAGTAGTCGTCGCGGGTGAACAGCGTCCCGGACCCCTCGTAGGTGAAGAGCTCGCGGCTCAACCCGTCGACGGTGCACAGGTTGACCGAGCCGACGCCGGCTTCGAGCACACGGTCGATCTCGCCGAGCAGCGCGCGCCGGTGGCTCAGCCCGTGGAACTCCGCCTCGCCGGCCTCGAGCAGAACGTCGAGGGTCGGGTGGTCGAGGAAGGAAAGGACGCGACAGCTATTCGGCTCACGAAGCCCACCTGCCTTGTCGAGCAGGACCAGCTTGTGAACGCGCAGCCGTTCCGCGATCCGGCACGCGGGTGGGGCCGCCAGGTCGTCACAGAGGACGACGCACGAAGGCCGCACACGGATCGTCTCCCACAGGTCGACCAGCGACGCCTCCTGGTCGTCGTCGCGCCAGGCCACCGTGTCGCCGCGGCGGCGCGTCGTCGGCGCACCCGCGGGACGGCGCGCGCGCGAAAGTGGGAGCCCCAGCCAGCGGCGCGGTGACACCCCGCGCGACGCACGCGCCGCGCCGACGACGACCAGCACGCGCGAGCCGTGGCGCGTCAGCTCGCCCACGACGGCCCGCAAGCGACGGCGTGCCGTCGCCGCCTGGAGAGCCCGACGGTCCGCGGCCAGCACGAGGGTGCGGTCGTGAAACTCGTCGAGATAGAAGTCCTTCTCCGTGAACGCCACGCGGCCCTTTAGCACGAGGCACGCAGAATCGGAGCACCCACGCAGCCGTCGTTGGTTGCACGACCGTTGTCGTGCCACTAAGTCGCTCTCCGATGCTGCCCCGTGCCGGGCGTCGCGCCGGACGGTCGGGTCGGCGCGCCGCCACCCTCCTCGCCCTCTGCTCGCTGG
>VGTK01000006.1 GCA_016874715.1 Deltaproteobacteria bacterium
CCGCATGTGCCGCGGTCGGCGTCGCATGCCGCGGCTGCGGAGCGGCGGGACCTGCTGCGGCCGGATGCGCCGTGGCTGCGTCCGCATCGGGCCGCAGCACCGCGCCGTGCGCGACCAGCGAGCCGCGCACCAGGTGCTCGGTCTCCGCGTCGTCGAGTCCGAGGGCGCGCGCGATCAGGAACAGCACCTGCGACTCGCGACGCGTGAGGGCGCGGTCGGCGAGCGCGATCTCGGCGAGTGCCGCGACGATGGTCGCCGCGGCCTCGCGCGACAGCGGCGTCAGCTCACCACAGACGGCGACCGGGTCGATCGGCTCGCGCATCGCGACCTGGATCTGCTCGCGGACCGGACCCGAGAGGTCGCCGAGCCCCAGACTGTCGAGGTGCGACACGACCTCCATCTCGGTGGTGGTGATGCGCCCGTCGGACGCCATGACGGCGACCGCGAGACGCGCGACGATGCTGCGGGGATCGGTGGCTGCCATGGCCTCACACTATCGCGGTTCGGCGGGTGCGTCATCGCGCGAAGTGCGTGCCGTGCGCCGCTCACGCTCTGCGGTCGAGCTCGACCTCGTAGATCTCGGTGTGGGGCCGGCCTTCTCCGTCGCGGACGGCGTGGCGCAGCGTGAGCCGCAGCCCGAGTCCGGTCGCGACCCGCTCCGCTACCGCCAGACAGCTCGCGCAGATCGCCACCTCCGGGACGTGCGCGAGGAGGACCGTGCCGGGCGCGAGGAAACCTGCGACGACTCGGGGGTAGCCCGCGCTCGGCACGGGGCGGAACTCGTGTCCTTCGTCGACCCGGCGCCGGAGCGCGCTGAGGAACTCGATGCTGCGTGCGAAGCCCCAGTCGAGCGCGACGACGGGCTGCTGCGAGTGCTGCTGCTCGAGGATTGCGGTCGTGCGATAGATCGCGTCCGACCACTGGCCGCGCCCGCCCGTGCGCGAGAAGAACCGGAGCAGCGCAACGTTCGTGGCGACGTGGCTCAGGAGCAGCACGGCGAGCAGCGCCAGCGCGCCGCCCCGGATCGCGCGCGACCGTGCGCCCCGTGTGGGGGCCGGCGCCGAGAGGTCGGCGATCATCACGGCGACGAGCAGCCAGACCAGCGGCACGATGAGAAAGGTGTACGTCGAGGACACGACGCTCGTCGTGACGGCGCTCTGCGGCAGGACGGTCAACGGCACCAGGACCAGGAAGGTGCGAGTGGCGAGCCCGTCACGATCGACAGGAGAGGGGAGCGCCGACCAGCGTCGCCGGAGACTCGGCAGCACGCTTGCGACCCCGTAGAACAGCGCCAGGGCGAACGCGATTGCACCGATCCGGCCGCCGAACCGTGGCGACGCCATGAGCACGTCGCCGTCCATCTGGTCGAGGAACGACGTCACCGCTCGGGCGACGTTGCGGGCGAACGCGAGGTTTTCGTGACCCCAGGGATTGCTCACGGCGTTGCGTTCGAGGTGCTCGAGCAGCGTGGCCCGCGCGATGTTGGCGGCGATCAGAGGGCCGAGGCCGAGAGCGAATGCCGCCGCAGCGACCGCGAGCACCCACCACGGCGTCCGTCGCAGCGCGGCGAGGATGTCGCGCGGGCCGACGACGAGAAGTGCGGTGAGCACGACCGGCAGGACCAGCCAGACGAACAGGATCTTGGTCGTGATCCCGATCCCGAACGCGAAGGCGCCGATCCACAGGGCCGCCGGCTGACGGGAGCGCCGCCAGTGCGTCGCGCCGAGCAGTGCTCCGAGCGCTGCGGGAAGGAGCGGTACCGTCCAGTTCGCGCCGCCGCGGCTCCACCAGATGAACCCCGGCGCACTGCCACAGAGCAGGACCGCGATCGCCGCGGTACGCGTTCCGAACCATGCGCGCGACAGCAGGAAGAGCAGGATGAGCGCCAGCGCCCCGACGCAGAGCTGGCTCAGGCGCAGGATCTCGACCGACGGTCCGACCAGCGAGATGCCGGCGAGGCTCGTGTAGACCGACGTCGAGCCGATGTGCGGGTGGACCATCAGAGGCAGCTCGAGCCCGAAGAGGCGGGTCGAGTAGGTGCATCGCGGCGGGAGGTCCGCTGCGACGTCGAGTGCGACCACGGCGTCGAACGCCTCGTCGTACTGCAGGCCCGGCTGGCGCAGGGCGTGGGCACCGACCCCGAAGAAGACGACGAGGCTCGCCAGCAGAGCCGCCCGCGCACGACGGGCGGCGCGCGCCGGGATGGGCATCGTGTCGGTGGGAACACGGTGTGTCGCAGCCATGTTGCACAACCGACGCTCGCCCGCCGGGTTCGTGTCGTGGATTCTATTGTATGCCTGTCGCGGCCGGGTTGGGTCAGCGCACGTAGCCGAGCGCGCGCAGCTTCGCTTCCTTCTCGGCGTCGATCACCGGGCGTTGCGCGATGTTGACCGGTCGCTCGAGTGCCGTGAACCGGGTGAGCTCGTCCGCGAGCGCGCGCACGTCGTCGCCCATGCTGCGTGGCTTCGACTCGTCGGGGTCGCTGGCCAGGTCGTACAGCGACACCTGCGTGGCCCCGTCGAGCCTGGTGACGGAGACCAGCTTGTGGTCGCCGTCGTAGGCGATGCGGACGCGCTGCCCCACGGGATCGATGTCCTCGACGAACACCGGGTGTGGCTGATCCAGAGGGACGGCTTGCGTGCCGGGCGGCGTCGGGATGCCGAGCGTCTGCAGCACGGTCGCGAAGATCGCCATCGTGGTCACGCGGCGCTCTTCGCGTGTGCCACCGCCACGATTGCCGGGATACTTGACGAGCAGGGGGACGCGGATCAGCGGCTCGAGCGGTGCGATGCCGTGCCCGGCGAGCCCATGCTCGCCCAGCAGCTCGCCGTGGTCGGAGGTGATGAAGATCAGCGACGAGTCGTAGCGCCCGACCTTCCGCAGCCGGTCGAAGAACGTGCCCAGCGCCTGGTCGGTGAACGCGATCTCGCCGTCGTACTGCGAGACGAAGTGCGCGATCGCCTCGGGCGTCAGGCGCTCGTGTCGGACGTTGACGAGCTCGTTCATGGACGCGCCGAAATCCGGATTTCGCCCCGGGAACATGGTGTCGAACGGCGGCGGTGGCTCGTACGGCTCGTGCGGATCGAGGATGTTCACGAACACGAACGCCTTGCCGGGTTCGCTTGCGAGCCAGTCGCCCACGTCCCGCGTGATCTGATCGGCGCGGACGAATCCGTAATCGCTCGCGTAGCGCTGGAAGCCGCGATCGAAGCCGAACAGGGCCGACAGGTACGTCGTGTTCGCGACGAAGCCGCCCGTACGCCAGCCGCCTGCCGCGAGCGTCGTGGCGAGCGTCGTCACTTCCGGGTTGATGGGCAGGGCAAGCAGCCGGTCCCCGGGCACGCGCTCGGCGCCGTGGAACGACGGCCAGCGTCCGGTGAGCAGCGAGGCGTGCGCCGGGACGCTCCACGTACCGGGGGAAACGGCGTTCTCGTAGGTGACCGCGTCCTTCGCGAACTTCTCGAGGGCGGGCGAGGTGGCTCGATCGTAGCCGTAGAGCGAGAGGTTCTTTGCGCGGAGCGTGTCGACCACAAGCAGGATCACGTCGGGGTCGCGCGGCGTGCGCTGGCAGCCCAGCAGCGGCAGGAACACCATGGCGAGGAGGCCGATCGTTCGGCCGGCGGTGCGCTGCGATGATCGCATTCTAGGGGCTCTCCTCCACCTGGACGTGCTGATCTGCGGGGATGTCATGCAGGTTCTGTTTCGTTCCCGACGGCCAACGGATCTCGATCGAATCGATGACTTCGCATGGGCCGAGGCCGAAGTGGAGCGGCGTGATCGACTGCGAGAAGTAGCTGGTCCCGCCGTTCTGATATCGCGTCCGACGCTCGCCGCAGGCTTCGACGACGACCGTCGCACCGAGCCCGTCGCGGTTCGATGAGCGCCCGCGCAGCGTCAAGGCGAGCCAGTGGCCGGTGGCCCCGACGTTGCGTAGCAGGCGGTAGGGGCCCTGGTCGAACGGTGGCGCGCCCCATCCGTTGGTCAGGAAGAGGTCGAGGCGCCCGTCGCGGTCGTAGTCGAAGAAGTGTGCGCCGACGGCACGACCGGCTCCGCTGTCCGGCGTCGCGCCGGAAACCGCCGGGACGGCGACGAAGCGACGTCCGCGGTCGTTCAGGAGCAGCAGGGAGGAGCTCGACTCCCCGTCGAGGCCGCTGTTCACGAGGTAGAGGTCCAGCCATCCGTCGGAATCGACGTCGGCCCACTGCACCGCCTGTCCGTTCACGCCGGACGCCTCCGGCAGACCGTGCTGGGAGTCGAGGTCGCGTACGAACACGCCGCCGTCGTTGCGCCACAGCGCAGCGCCGCGCTGCACGTCGGTGCGCAAGTCGACGGGCGCCGGATCGCGGCCACCACGCACGATGCCGCTCAGGTGGTGGTCGCCCCGGCCCTGCCACCGCAGGTGCCAGAGCTGGCGCGCCGGGCAATCGTCGCAGTCGCGCCGCTCGCCGGCGTCGCGCCACACGAGAAAGAGCGGCACGTCGGACGCTTCGCTGGCCACGGTCGCGGTCGCCGGGCAGGTGAAGCGCCACGACGAAACGCCGTCGGCACCGCAGCGGATACGGTCCGCGGCAACGGGGGAGCCGTTCTCGTACAGGTCGAGGTCGACGCCGGTCGCGTCCGCGGCGGCGGTGAAGTCGAAGCCTGCCGGGTCGTCGTGCGCGAAGAACGCAAAGCGCAGCGTGCCGTGCTGGTCGTCGACGATGCCCTCGTTGAAGTCAGCGCCGAAGCTTGCGGCGAGGTCCAGATCACCGTCGTTGTCGTAGTCGCCGAACGCCATCCCCTGGATCGGGTCGTGCATCGGCTCGAGCCCTGCGTCCCGCGTCGCATCGACGAATCGGCTGCCGCGGTCGTTGCGCAGCAGGCGCAGGCCTTTCGGCGTGCCGCTCAGCAGCAGGTCGGGGAAGCCGTCGCCGTCGTAGTCGCCCCACGTGATCCGCGTACCCGACAGGGAGGCGATGCCCCATGCCTCGGACGCGTCTTCGAAGGTGCCGTCGCCGCGGTTCAGAAAGAGCCGGTTCGGCGAGGCGAAGTTGATCACCGCGAGGTCGAGGTCGCCGTCGCGGTCAACGTCGAGCCACGCCATCGCACGCGAGCGCCCGCTCGGATCGCTCGCACCCGAATCTGCGGCGACGTCGACGAATCTACCACGCCCGTCGCCGCGGTAGAGCCGGTTCGACTTGGTAGCGAGCCCGCGTCCGGCGCCGAGGGTGACGTAGAGATCCAGATGCCCGTCGCCGTTCGCGTCCGCCCAGCCGGTGCCGTGCTGATCTCCGCTTGCGGTGATGCCTGATTGCGGAAGCACGTCGCGGAACGTGCCGTCACCCTGGTTGCGCAGCAGGGTGGCTCCGCCGGCGTGGTTTCCGACATAGAGGTCCGGCCAGGAGTCGTCGTCGAAGTCCGCGATCGCGGCGTCGTAGGTCTGGGTGGCGCGCGCGATGCCGGCGGTTTCGGTCACCTCCGTGAAGCGGACGCCCTGTACCCACTTCTGCTCATCGGGGCGCGGGCTGTCGTCCCTGCGCTCGCAGCCCGCGAGCAGCAGCACGGCAAGCAACCTCAGGAACAGCCATCCCCAATGTCGAATGCCGGGGCGCAGCCCCGGTGCGCGAGCATCCATCGCGGCAGTCTACGGCGCGGGTCCCCGGGGCACCAGCGTCATGGGGAAGTGCGCCGGGCCCTATCGCACTCACGGCCCGCTCCTGCCCCTGACAGGGCGTCGGGGTGCCGACGACGCCGGACGACGTGACAACCGCGCGGCCCGCTGAGGTCGTGGCTCTCGATCCCCTGGGCACGCAGCCGGGCCACCATGGCGCGCAGCTCGGCGCACCACGGTGTGACGAGATCCGACGAGTCGTCGGTCACGCGATCGCGCGTTTCTTCGGCGCTCAGCGGCTTCGATCCGCGATCGCACCGTTTCGGCGGGACGAAATGGAAGAACGAGCCCCCCCGGCTCCAGCTCAAAAGTTCCACCGCGCCCCGCCGCTCAGCGAGAAGAAGTACAGATCCGAAGCGTCGCCCGCGGCCATCGTGAACGCGTTGTCGACGAACACCGAGATGTGCCGCGTCACGTAGAGGTCGATGCCCGCGCCGATGCGGCCCGCGAAGCCGACGTTGCGGTCCTCGCGGCCGAAGCCGTCGCCGTCGTCGACGCGCAGGAAGCCGAAGCCCGACTCGAGGTACGGCTGGAAGCGGTCGAGCGGCAGGATCAGCTTGCCGTTGACGGTGGTGCTGAGCATCGAGAGGTTGTCCGCCGTCGTTCCCGGCCGGCGCGGGCCGAAGTCGTCGGCGTACTCGACGATCGCCTCGGCGGCGAGCCAGTCGTAGAAGCGATAGCCGCCGCGCGCGTTGAGGCCCCAGCTGTTGCCGTAGTTCTGGTCCCGGTACGGCGGCTGAAAGCCCGGCACCTGCCAGTTGAAGCCGAGCCCGACGAAGGCGCCCGCGCGCGTGAAGCTCTTCGGGTCGCCCGGCGCGATGGACCAGGGATCGTCCTCTGCCGCGTCCTGCGCGAACGCGAGACGCGCGTCGAAGGTTCCCGCAACGATCGCCGCGACGGCGATCATGCTGCACACAGCCGACCGAATCCTCATCGTCCCCCCCTCGGCGGAGCGCCCCTCCGCGGTGTCGCCGGCGGTCTTTCGGCCGGCCCTCGCGTCGGCATTAGCCCCGCTCCTGCGTCGGGTCAACGGGGATCCGGACCGCGGATGTCGCGTTCGGGCTGCCTCAGCCGCCGCCCAGGCGCGCGTCGATGGCGGCGAACAGGTCGGCGAAGCGGTCGACCGGCGGATTCACCTCGCCGCCCGAGAGCAGCGCGATTCCGGAGTTGGACAGGGTCGCGGCCACGGCGGGCGACTGGGTGGCCGCAGCGTCGCGGGCCTCGCGGTAGATGGTCTCGTCGCCACCGGCGAGTGCGTCGAGCCCCAAGAGGGCGGCACGCGCGAGGTCGGTGAGCTTCTGCGACCACGGCGCGATCTCGGCGAGCAGCGCGGCGTCCTCGACCGTCGCCTGAAGGGTCGCGCGGTTCGCCACGAGGTCCTCGAGGTACGAGCGCAGCTCCGCGAGCGCGGCGGGGGCCGTGTCGGCGCCGGGCCAGGCCGCGGCGACGAGCCGGCCCAGCTCGGCCGCCTCGTCGGCGCCGGCCAGCACCGGGTGGCCGCGATGCTGCGCCGCGAACAACCCGAGTGCCGCCGCACCCGGCCCGCCGACGTCGGCGATCGCGCGGCGCCACGCGGCCTCCGGGTCGTAGCCGTGCGGGTCCGCGAAGTACTCGGCGGCGGTCGCGACCGCGATCAGCCCGGCAACCGGCTGGCTCATCAGGTTCAGCACCACGTCCGCGGCTTGCCCCAGGTCCGCGTCTCGGCCGAGGTACGGACCGAGGAACAGCTCGCGCGCGATCGAGTCGTTGACCGGGAAGTTGTCCCAGATCACGAGCGGCCGGCCGCTGGCGAAGCCGCGGAAGTCCTGCGCGTCGGCCCGCGTGAGCCGTGCCGAGAACACGCCCGGACCGGTCCACATGATCGGCAGCACCGGCGGGACCATCGCCGCGTAGGCGTCGTAGTAGACCTGCGGCGGCTGCGGCGACAGCTCCGCGAAGAGGCCGCGATTCGCGCGCAGGTCGGCGGCGAGCCCGGTGTACACGTGGCCGATGAACCAGAGGTCCGTGTCGGGACCGAAGCTCGCCACCAGCTCCGCGACGCGCGCCGTGAGCCCCGCCTGGAGCTCGGGATCGAGGGCCGTCGACGCGGGATCGAGCAGGTCGTCGAACAGCAGCGCGAAGCCGGTGACGCCGCGCTCGTGGACGCCACGCAGCTTGGCGGCGAGGCGCTCGAAGTCGGCGGGGTCGTCGCGGTCGTAGGTGATGCCGGGCGCGATCGCGAAGTGGAAGCGCACGCCGCTTTCGCGGCCGACGCGCGCGAGCTCGCCGAAGTCGGCGAGCTGCTCCTCCGGGTACGGATCGCGCCACGCGTCGCGGTGCAGCGGGTCGTTCTTCGGCGCGTAGACGTACGCGTTCATGCCGCGCGCGCCGATGAAGCGGATGATGCGCGCGCGCGTCGCGGTGTCGTACGGCTCGCCGTAGAAGCCCTCGATCACGCCGCGGCGGCGGAACGGGGACGACCCCTCGGGTGCGGACGCGTCGCTGCACCCGGCGAGGGCGACGGCGGCGAGGACGGCGAGGCGGGCGAGCAGCGGAGCGAGCGGACGGCGCGCGGTCGTCATGCGCGGACCTACCACGGATCCTGCCGCACGCGGGAGCCCGATCCGGCTCGGCGCGGCGCCCGGCGGAAGGCCCCGAGTCCGCGAGTCGCGCCCGTCGGGCTCCGTCCGGGGAGCGGCTCGAGTCCACGAGTCGTGCTCGCCGGGCTCTGTCCGGGGAGCGGGTCGTGCGCGCTCACTCTCGCGCACGACCCGGGGCGTGCGCGCTCACTCGCGCCCAAGCCCCGGGGCGTGCGCGCTCACTCGCGCCCAAGCCCCGGGGCGTGCGCGCTCACTCGCGCCCAAGCCCCGGGTCGCGCGCGCGCAGCTTCTTCCTCTCCGACTGCGCGCGCTTCTGCTCGAGCCGGCGCTCCACCGCGCCGCGCGACGGGCGCGTCTTGCGCCGCGGCCGCGGCGGGGTCGCCACGGCTTCCAGCATCGCGTCGAGCTTGGCGAGGCAGTCGGCGACGTTGCGTCCCTGGTCGCGGTGCCGGTCGCTGGTCAGCAGCAGGTCGCCGTCGGTCGTGATGCGCGTCGCGAAGCGCTCGGCGAAGCGGGCGCGGACGTCGGCCGGGATCGCGCGCGACGCGTGCACCGGCCAGCGCAGCACCGCCTTGGTGCTCACCTTGTTGACGTTCTGCCCGCCGGCGCCGGAGCTGCGCGCGAAGGTGATCCGGAGCTCCCTCGCGGGGACGCGCAGGCGCTCGGACACGTCAGGCGGCCGCGCGCGCGTCGCCTGGATCCTGGGCGCGCAGCACGATCTCGGTGATCTCGCTCGGTGCTGCGAGACGCATCGGCGGCCCCCAGTATCCGGTGCCGCGGCTCACGAAGAGCTGCGCCGCGCCGCGCCGGTAGTGCCCTGCGACGTAGCGCACCGCGAGGCGCACGAGGTAGTTGAACGGCCAGATCTGGCCACCGTGCGTGTGTCCCGAGATCTGCAGGTCGACGCCGAGGGGCGCCGCGGTGCGAAAGGTCGTCGGGTCGTGCGCGAGCAGGATCACCGGGCGCCCGGGGTCCCGCCCGGTGAGCGCCCCGGCGACGTCCTCGCCGTGTCCCGGGCCGAAGAGGTACCCGCGGTGGTCGTCGACGCCCGCGAGGTCGAACGCCGCGCCGTCCTGCCGGATCTCCACGCGCTCGTTGCGCAGCGGCCGCATGCCGATCTTGCGGATCTCCGCGAGCCACGGGTCGGCGCCCGAATAGTAGTCGTGGTTCCCGGTGACGAAGAAGACGCCGTGCCGGGCGCGCAGCTCGCGGAACGGCGCGATCTCGGGCCCGAAGTGCTTGACGCTGCCGTCGACCAGGTCGCCGGTCACTGCGATCAGGTCGGGGCGCAGCGCGTTGACGCGCTCGGTGATCGTGGCGGCGAAGCGCCGGTCGAGCAGCGGTCCGATGTGGATGTCGCTGATCTGCACGATGCGGAAGCCGTCGAGGGCGCGCGGCCAGCGGTCGAGGCGGATCTGGACGCGCGCGGTGCGCGGCGCGCGCAGCCCGCAGACGAGGGCGAAGATGCCGACCGCCAGTGCGGCCGTCACGACCATCGCCGCGCGAACCCCGGCCGCCGCCTCGGGATCGCCGCTGCGGAACGCGGCGCCGAGGAGGCCGACGAGCACCTCGGATGTGCCGAGGCTCAGCTGGAGAAAGAACGCGAAGCCGATCCACGTCGACGCGGGCCAGACGACGAGCCGCGCGATCCGGGGCGGCATCCAGCGCTCGGCGACCGGCTGCAGCAGCACCGACGCGCACAGCACGACGAGCAGTGCGGTCGCGAGCGTCGCGGGCGCGCCGGTGAGGCCCGGGTCGCGGACGAGGCGGTCGAACATGTAGACGTGGCCGCCGATCCAGACCGTCAGGACGACGATCGCGAACGTGGCGAAGACGGCGATCCTCTGCATCCGCGCTGATTCCCCCCGACACGGCCCCCGTACCGGACGACACGAGCCTAAGGCAGCCGCGGCGGCCGGTCCAGGGGGGCGTGGCGGATGGTTCGTCAGGTTCGTTGTCCGCCGAGCGCCGCGAGTTGCTCGACGCGCCGCTCGGCAGTCGCGCGCTCCGAGCCGGGGCGCTCGTGCCCGCCGCGCGGCGCGGTCGCCTCGTCCCGCGGCGGAGCCTCGTCGTCCTCCAGGTAGAAGACCTGATTGACCGACGTCCCGAGCGCGTGCGCGATGCGTAGCGCGGTCACGAGGTTGGGCCGCACGCGGCCGTTCTTGATGCGGTTCAGGTGTCCCTGGTCGAGTCGCGCGACCATCGCGACCTCGCCCTCCGCGAGGCCGCGGTCGTGCAGGATCCGGTTCAGCCGGTTGCGCAGGACCATCATCCTCCTCTCTTCCCCGGGCGCGTGGGGAGGCTGCGCCCGCGGACGCCAGACAGCAGGAGTCGCGCGTCGCGCGTAAGTGCGACGCGAGCTATTCGCCCGGCAGGGCGACCGCGGTCGGACGGCTCGGAGGCACGGGCCGGTCCGAGCGGCCCACGCAGCGCCGCAAGCCAGCGTGCCACCGCGGCGACGAGCCAGCGGTGCGATGGAAAGAGTCGATGCATGCGTCGCATCGACCCTTTCCATCCTTGAGGTCGTGACCGCGCTGGCCTAGTCGCGACGGCCAGCCCCGTGGCGCGGCGTGCAGCCCGCAGGGGACCCGCGCATGTCTCTCCGCTTCGTCATCCTTGGCCTGCTGACCGAGCTGCCCCGGCACGGCTATGCGATCCAGCGCGTGCTCGAGGAGCGCTTCGGCGAGCTCTGCGATCCGGGATCGGGCGACGTCTATCGTGCGCTCGCGGTGCTCGACCGCGAGGGGCTGGTGCGGGCGTCGGCGACCCGCGTCGGCCGCCGCCCGCGGCGCAAGGTGTACGAGCCCTCGGCGGCGGGGCGCCGCGAGCTGCTCGGGTGGCTGCGCGACGGGAGCAAGCAGGGTGGTCGCGTGTCGCGCGACGAGCCCTTCCTGCGTCTCCTCGTCGCGGCGCGTTCCGCACCCCAGCTGCTGCCGGGGCTGCTCGACGGCGAGGTGCGGCATCGGCGTCTGGTTCTGTCCGCGCTCGAGTCGCAGCGCGGGCCGCTGCGCGGTGCGACGAGCTTCCTGGCGCTGGTCCTCGGCCTGCGCCACGAGGCCGCGCTCGAGGAGGCGCGGGCCGCGCTGCGTGCGGCGGATCTCTGTCGTCGCGTTCTGCAGCGCCAGCGCGCCGGCGCTGCCGTATCCGCGCTGCTGCAGGGACTGGCGCGCGGCACGGAGGGCGGCGCGGCCCAGCCGCCGCGGCGGACCGGCGCTACTGCATGATCCCCGGCATCCGCAGGCTGAAACGTGGGATGTCGGCCTTGAAGACGCCGCCCTCGCCGTCGTGCATCTCGTAGGTGCCTTCCATCGTGCCCACCGGCGTCGCGATCACCGCGCCGCTCGTGTAGCGGTGCGAGTCGCCCGGAGCGAGCACCGGCTGCTCGCCGACCACGCCCGGTCCCTCGACCTCCTCGACCTTGCCGTTGCCGTCGGTGATGATCCAGTGACGGCGGCGGAGCTGCACGCGTGGCGCGCTCTCGTTCGCGATGGTGACGAAGTAGGCGAACGCGTAGCGGTTCTCGTCCGGGGACGAGTGCTCGTCGAGGTAGGTCGACTCGACGGTCACCCGGACGCCGGAGGTCACTGCGGTGGGCATGGCGCGCCATGGTTAGCAATCCGGCCGCCGGGAGTTCAATCCGGGCCCCGGCGCGGCGCGACGCCGACGTTTGCAGGACCGCGCGACCGAGCGCTATCCGATCGGGATGGCCGACGAGTACAAGGCACCCCTGCCGATCGCGACACCCGACTCGAAGCCCTTCTGGGAAGGCTTGAAGGAGCACCAGCTCCGGATCCAGCGCTGCAAGGACTGCGGCACTGCCTACTTCTACCCGCGCGACGTCTGTCCCGGCTGCCTGTCGGGCAACGTCGAGTGGTTCACGGCGAGCGGACGCGGCAAGCTGCACACCTTCTCGATCGTCTACCGGCCGCTCAAGTACCCGCCGCTGCCGGCGCCGTACGTGCTCGCCATGATCGAGCTCGAGGAGGGGCCGCGCATGATGAGCAACCTCGTCGGCGTCGAGCCCGATCCCGCGAAGATCCGCTGCGAAATGCCGGTCGTGATCGAGTACGCGGACGTGACGCCCGAGGCCACGCTGCCGCGCTTCCGCCCCGCCTCCTGAGCCGCCGTCCCCGAAGGAACAGACCATGGCACTCGAGAAGCTCCACGCACAGCGCGGCTCGGTCGCGATCGTCGGCGCCGCGGAATCGGACCGGGTCGGCAAGCTACCCGGCAAGTCGGCGCTCGCGCTGCACGCCGAGGGCGCGCGCAACGCGCTCGCCGACGCGGGTCTGAAGGCGAGCGACGTCGACGCCGTGCTGTCGACCGGACGCTCGACCGCGAACGACGTCCCGGAGTACCTCGGCATCCGTCCGCGCTACATGGACAACACGCAGATGGGCGGCTGCTCGTTCATCGCCCACCTGCAGCACGCGCTCGGCATCATCAACGCGGGTGTCGCCGAGGTCGTGCTGATCACGCACGGCGAGAGCGGCTACTCGCGTGTCGGCGTCGGCGGCGGCGACCGCTTCGCACCCGACACCCCGCCGGGGCAGTTCGAGATGCCGTTCGGCATCGGCGGTCCGGCGACGCGCTACGCGCTCGCCGCCGTGCGCCACATGCACGAGTACGGCACCACGAAAGAACAGATGGCGCAGGTCGCGGTCGCGACCCGCAGGTGGGCGACGCTCAACCCGCGCGCGATGATGCGCGATCCGATCACCGTCGCCGACGTGCTCGCGTCGAAGGAGATCGCCTGGCCGTTCAACCTGCTCGACTGCTGCCTCGTCACCGACGGCGGCGGCGCGCTGGTGGTGACGTCGGCCGAGCGCGCGCAGGACTGCGCGAAGAAGCCCGTGTACGTGCTCGGCACCGGCGAGGCGACCACGCACTCGATCATCAGCCAGATGCCGCGCTTCCACGTCTGGGACGCGGCGGTCATGGCCGGCGAGCGCGCTTTCGCGATGTCGGGCGTCGAGCGCTCCGAGATCGACCTCGCGATGTTCTACGACGCGTTCACCATCGTGCCGATCCTGGCACTCGAGGCGCTCGGCTTCTGCAAGCCGGGCGAGGGCGGTGCGTTCGTCGAGGACGGGAAGACGGGACCGGGCGGCAGCTTCCCGATGAACACCAACGGCGGCGGACTCTCGTACACCCACAGCGGGATGTACGGCATGTACCTGCTGGTCGAGGCGGTGAAGCAGCTGCGCGGCGAGTGCGGCGAGCGCCAGGTGAAGGACGCGAAGACGACCATCTGCCACGGCACCGGCGGCATCCTGGCGGCGTCGGCGACCGCGATCCTGTCCGTCGAGCGTTGAGCGGCGCCGAGCGCACGCCGGGTCCGCTGCCCGTCCGCGAGATCGTGTCGGGCGGGCAGACGGGCGTCGACCGTGCGGCGCTCGACGTGGCGCTCGAGCTCGGACTCCCGTGCGGCGGCTGGTGTCCGAAGGGGCGCCTCGCCGAGGACGGTCCGATCCCCGAGCGCTACCCGCTGCGCGAGACGCGTAGCGCGCGCTACCAGCGCCGGACGCTGTGGAACGTCCGCGACTCCGACGCGACGCTGATCCTGGCGCACCGTCCGCTGAGCGGCGGCACGGCCTACACCGAGCGCTGCGCGCAGGACGTCGAGCGTCCGTGCCTCGTCGTCGCACCCGACGCCGGCGACGCCGCGGCCGTCGCGCGCGTGCGCGCCTGGCTGGCGGAGAACGAGGTCGAGGTCCTGAACGTCGCCGGGCCGCGCGAGAGCGGTGCGCCGGGGATCCACGCCGCCGCGACGGCGTTCCTGCGCGCGCTGCTCGCCCCGGCCGACGCGTCGTCGCGCTGAGCTGACGCGCGCCGCGCGCCGCGCGTCAGCGCGGCGCGACGGCGAGCGCGGCAAGGTCGGACAGCAGCTCGAGCGCGCGTGCGATGCGCGGTCCGTGCCAGAACGCGAGCGTGCCGTCGATCACGTGGATCCCGCCGGCCCGTGCGGCGCGCGTGGCCGACAGCGCGCCGCGCGCCAGGTCCGCCGCGTCGTCGGCCGTGAAGCGGTACGGCTCGTCGGGCAGCAGCACGAGGTCCGGGTCGCGCGCCGCGATCTCCTCGAGCGTGACGCGCGGGTAGCGGTCGGTCGCGTCCGCGAAGACGTTCGCGATGCCGGCGCAGGCCAGCAGGTCGTGCGCGTAGGTGTCGCGCGACAGCGACATCCACGGGTCCTTCCACACTGCGACGAACGCACGCACCGGCTCGCGCGCGGCCGCGGCGCGTGACGCGCGCTCGAATGCGCTGTGCACGGGGGAGAGCACGGTGTCGCGCAGCGCGGCGTCCGCGCCGAGGCGCGCGAGCCCGTCGAGGTGCAGGACCGCCTCGTGCACCGTGCGCGGGTAGTCGACCCAGACCGTCGCGCCGCGCTCGCGCAGCCGGCGCACGTCGATCTCGCGGTTCTCCTCGTGGTTCGCGAGCACGAGGTCGGGTGCGAGCGCGAAGACCGCGTCGCAGTCCGGGTTCTTGGTGCCGCGCACGCGAGCGACCCGCGGCGGCAGGTCGGCCGGATGGATGCACCAGTCGGTCACCCCGACGACGCGCTCGCCGAGGCCGAGCGCGAACAGGCTCTCGGTCACGCTCGGCACCAGCGACACGATGCGCCGCGCGTCCTCCGGCAGGGGAATCGCGGCGCCGGAGGCGTCGACGCACGTCGATCCCGGGACGAAGCCCGCGCGCGCGTCCGATGAAGGCGCCCGGCGCGGGCTCCTCCCCTCGTGGCCGGCGAGGCCGTCAGCCGTGTCGGACATGGGGCGACACGGTAGCAGGCGCGCGCGGCTTGTCCGCCGGGGCAGCGCGTGGGAGCTTTGGCCGTCGTCGAAGCACGGGAGGGACCCATGTCGCGTGGACACGAACAGCGGCTCGCCGAGCGGGGCATCGTCCTGCCGCCGGCGTCGAGGCCGGTCGCCAACTACCTGTCCTGCAAGCGGACCGGCGACCTGCTGTTCGTCGGCGGGCACGGGCCGGTCGGTCCCGAGGGGATCATCCGCGGCAAGGTCGGCGACACGGTGTCGCTCGAGCACGGGCGCGAGGCCGCGCGGCGCACCGGGCTCTCGATCCTCGCGACGGTGCGCGCCGAGCTCGGCACGCTCGACCGCGTGCGCCAGGTGGTGAAGGTGCTCGGCATGGTGAACTGCGCACCGGGCTTCAACCGCACGCCCGAGGTCATCGACGGCTGCTCGGATCTGCTCGTCGAGGTGTTCGGCGACGCCGGACGCCACACGCGCTCCGCGGTCGGCATGGCCGAGCTGCCGTTCGACATCGCGGTCGAGATCGAGGCGATCTTCGAGGTCGACGGATGACGCACGCGCGTCACGGAGGTCGACGGCTGACGCGCGGGCGTCACGCGTGACGACCGCGAAGCCCGACGCCGGTGAGGTGCGTACGCTCGCGCCCGAGGGCGTCGCCGGCCGCTTTCGCGCGACGTTCGGCGGCGCGCCGCGCGTGTATCGCGCCCCCGGCCGCGTCAATCTGATCGGCGAGCACACGGACTACAACGACGGCTTCGTGCTGCCCGCCGCGATCGACCTGGCGGCGTTCGTCGCCGCGGCGCCGCGCGACGACCGCGTGCTGCGCGTCGCGGCGGCAGACCTCGGGCGCCACGCCGAGCTGGCGCTCGACGCGGCGTCCGAGCCGCAGCCCGCCCGCGACTGGAGCGACTACGCATTCGGCGTGGCGCTCGAGCTCGAGCGCGCGGGGCACCGCCTGCGCGGCGCGGATCTGCTGGTGACGAGCGCGGTTCCCGTCGGTGCCGGGATGAGCTCGTCGGCGGCGTTCGAGGTCGCGGTCGCGCTCGCGCTGCTCGACCTCGCCGGCATCGCGCTCGACCCCGTCGCGGTCGCGCGGCTCTGCCAGGCGGCGGAGAACCGCTTCGTCGGCACGCGCTGCGGCATCATGGACCAGTTCGCGTCGTGCCGCGGCCGCGCCGGGCACGCGCTCTTCCTCGACTGCCGCTCGCTCGACGTGCGCGAGGTCCCGGTGCCGTCCGACCTCGCGATCGTGGTGTGCGACAGCGGCGTGAGCCACGCGCTCGCCGACGGCGCGTACAACGAGCGCCGCGCCGCCTGCGAGGAGGCCGTCCGGATTCTCGGACGCGGGCGTCCGGAAATCCGGGCGCTGCGCGACGTCGGCGAGGACGAGCTGGAGCGCCGCCGTGGCGAGCTGTCCGAGGTCGTGTGGCGACGCTGCCGCCACGTCGTGCGCGAGAACGCCCGCGTGGTGGACGCGGTGCGTGCCCTCGACACCGGAGATCGAAATCGGCTCGGTGCGTTGCTGCGTGCTTCGCACGAGAGCCTCCGGTCCGACTACGAGGTGAGCTGCGTCGAGCTCGACCTTCTCGTCGAGGCGGCGTCCGGCCGTGACGGAGTCGTCGGCAGCCGCCTGATGGGCGGTGGCTTCGGCGGGTCGACGATCAACCTCGTCCGTCCCGACGCGGTGCCCGAGGTGGAGGGCGAGCTGCGCGACGCCTATCGCAAGCGCTGTGGCAGAGACCTCGGCGTCCACGTCTGCCGGGTCGGCGACGGCGCCGGGCGCGTCCTCTGACGGGCGCTCCGCGGAGGGGCGCGTGGCATCGGCGCCGCCGGGGCGCTGGCAAAAAATTGCCGGGTGCGTCACGAGAGCAACGCTGAATCATTGCATTTTGGTCACGCATACGGCAGAAAGATCAGCGAAGACGGGGTTCCGGCGTCTGGTGCGCGAATTGCTCGATGACCAGGCGTCGCGACTGAGCCGAACGCGCGGGGAGGTGAGCGGCGGATGGAGGTGAGAGTCATGCGCAAGGCTACCCGGACCTGGTCGATCTTCACGCGTCGCTGGACTAACGGCACCGGCTCCATCGTGAGCCGTGCGATCCTGCTAGGCGGCGCATTCCTCGTCGGAATGATCGCGGCCTGATCGCAGCCAACCGGGGCGTCGCGGCCCGAGCGCCCCGGGTCGAGCATCGCTACGGGCCCCGGCTTGCCTCCGGGGACTGCCCTCGCATCGTGGCGCCACGAGGTCGATGCGGCGTCCGCCAGGGTGTTCGCCCCGGAGATGCCACTCGCCGTCCGCCAGGGGCCTCGCCCCGGAGATGCGACTCGCCGTTTCGCGGACTCGCTCCCGCGCTCGACCGACCGAGGCACCCCGGGAAGTTGCGCGGTGGACACGATGCCGCCGGCGCGGCTAGGACAGCCGCGCTGCCATGCGCATTCTCACGCTGAACTGCTGGAACATCTCGCCGCCCTACCACGAGCGGCTCGCACTGCTGCGCGACGAGATCGCGCGCCTCGCGCCGGACCTGATCGGCATGCAGGAGATCATCGTCCGGCGAGACGGGTTCGACGAGGGCGCCGAGATCCTCGACGGGCTCGGCTACGCGTCGGTGTTCGGCGCCGCGTTTCGCTGGGGCGAGGCGGGTGGTCCGCTGCCGTACGACGCGGACGGCGACGGCTTCGGCAACCTCGTCGCGAGCCGCTGGCCGATCGAGCGCAGCGCCGTGCACGAGCTGCCTGGCGTCGAGTCCGGCGAGCGGCGCAGCGTGGTCGCGGCGCACGTCGCCACGCCGCACGGCCGCCTCGCGTTCCTCACCACGCACTTCAACTGGCGGCTGCACCACGGCTTCGTGCGTGAGCGGCAGGCGATCGCGCTCGCCAAGCTGATCCGCGCGTGGGCGGCCGAGACCGACCTGCCGCCGGTCGTCACCGGCGATCTCAACGCGGAGCCGGACGCGGCGGAGATCCGCTACCTGAGCGGACTCCAGTCCCTCGCCGGCACCAGCTTCTACATGCAGGACGCGTGGCGCCTCGCGGGCGACGGCGGCCCGGGCCACACCTGGGACAACGCGAACCCGTTCGCGGCGCCGTCCTTCGAGCCCAGCCGGCGGATCGACTACGTGCTGGTCGGCCAGCCCGACGCGACCGGGCGCGGCGTGATCGAGTCGGCGCGCGTGGTGATGAACGAGCCCCGGGACGGGGTCTTCCCGAGCGATCACTTCGGGGTCGTGGCCGACGTACGTGGCTGACGGCCTCACCCGCTTCGCCGACCACAAGGGATGAATCCGCAGGGCGTGCTCATCCGAGCGGCCCTCGCGCCCGGCGCCGTGCCGGCGGTGGCTCGCGCCAGGGCAGCCGACGCACCGCTCGGGACCCGCGTGGGTCGTACCCGTACTGGACGCGCTCCGCGGTGAGCAGTGCCGTGGTGCGATCGAGCGACATCCGTTGCACGACGATCGACACCTGGGTGAGCGTCGGGTCGGCGTCGAGAATGCGGCGCGCGAGCTCGTCCGGTGGGCGGAGAGCGCCGACCGCGTGATGCCCCGCCTCGAAGCGGCGCATCGCGCCGCGCAGCGCGGCATCGAGCGTGGCCGGGTCGAGCCGCACGGGGTGTCGCTCGCGCAGCCCGTGGATGGCCAGCGAGAGCGGCGGCGTCGGTACGGTGTACATCGCGAACCCGCCGAGCTTCCACGGATTCGGACTGGCAACGGCGACCAGCGCGCGGTGCGCGAGCGGCTAGAGCCCGATGAGCAGAACGATCGCGAGCGCGACGTGAACCTTCCACGTCGCCTCGCCGGCCGTCTGCCGTGCGGCTTTGGCCGGCGAGCCGGACCGAGCGCCGTGATCGCGTCGCCGTGTCACGGGTTGAAGCCCTCGAGGACGCTTCGCCCGGGGAGCCAGTCGAATGCCGCCGCCACTGCCCATGCGAGCAGCGCGAGCAGGGACGGCAGCAGCGCGCGCGTCGCGGAGCGGAGCGTGGCAGCGATGCCGTGAGCAACGCCGCGAACAGGGCCGCGAAGCCGGCTCCCCGTGCGGCGAGCTGCAGCACCAGCTCCAGCACGAGCACGAGAGCCGCCGTCGCGGCCGCACCGCGCGTCGCGCGCGGCAGCAGAAGCAAGCCGAGCGCGATCTCGGCGATCCACACCAGATTCGATGCGGCGACGAACGGCAGCGCCGTCGTGCGGAAGGGGCCGGCCCCCGGCGCGGTGGTGGCGAGGCTCGCGAGCCGCTCGAGCTCGTCCGCCGGCAGCAACCAGCGAAACAGGTCCGCGAAGCGATCGGCCTGCGCCGTCATGAAGGCGAGGAACTCGCCGCGGAAGTAGAGCCCGTAGAGGACCTTCTGCAGTCCCGTGTGAAAGAGCACGAGGGCCGTCACCCAGCGGATCGCCGCGAGCGCGGTGCGCTCTCCGTCGCGCTCGCGGCCGACGAGCGCCAGCAGGGCCACCACCACCAGCTCGAGGAAGAAGTGGTTGTTCGTGAACGGCAGCGTCCACCAGAGCCGCAGGGCCAGGGCAGGCAGCGCGAGCCGCGGCGCGAGAGCTTCCGTCCGCGGCTCGAAGGCGAGCGCTGCACAGACCGTCGCGGCGACGGCCGCCGCCACCAGAACCGGCACCGCCTCCGGCACCAGGGCGACCCACAGCCAGCCCCGGGGCGGCGCCGCGGACCAGGAGGAGCCGACGGAGGAGGTCGACGCGCGCGCGGACCTCCGCGTCGGCGTCCCCGCCGGTGATCTCCATGAGTCGAGTCGCCGCGGGGACGGTCACGGCGTGTCGTGCGCGTCAGGCGCCCGCGATCAGCTGTCGCAGCACGTAGGGCAGGATGCCGCCGTGCTGGTAGTACTCGATCTCGATCGGCGTATCGATGCGCACCGTGACCGTGACCTCTTCGGAGGCCCCGTTCGCGCGGTGAATGACGAGCTCGACGTCCTGGCGCGGCTTGAAGCCCGGCGCTTCGAGCCCGAGCAGGTCGAAGGTCTCGGTGCCGTCGAGGCCGAGCGTCGCGACGCTCGCGCCGTCCTTGAACTGGCAGGGCAGGACGCCCATGCCGACCAGGTTGCTGCGGTGGATGCGCTCGAAGCTCTCGGCGACGACCACGCGCACGCCGAGGAGCCGCGTGCCCTTCGCCGCCCAGTCGCGCGAGCTGCCGGTGCCGTACTCCTGGCCCGCGAAGATGATCAGCGGTGTCTTCTCGGCCTGGTACTTCATCGCGGCGTCGTAGATCGCCATCTGCTCGCCGCCCGGACGGTGGATCGTCACGCCGCCCTCGACGCCCGGCACCATCAGGTTCTTGATGCGGACGTTGGCGAACGTGCCGCGCGTCATGACGCGGTCGTTGCCGCGCCGCGCGCCGTAGCTGTTGAAGTCGGCGACCTCGACGCCGTTCTCCTGCAGGTAGAGCCCGGCGGGTGAAGTCTTCTTGATAGCACCGGCGGGGCTGATGTGGTCGGTCGTGACCGAGTCGCCGAAGATCGCGAGCGGGCGCGCGCCGCGCACGTCCTCGAAGCGGCCGGGCTCGAGGCCGAAACCGGTGAAGAACGGCGGCTCCTGGATGTACGTCGACGCGCGGTCCCAGTCGTAGACCACGCCGACCTTGCTCGGCACCTGGTCCCACAGCGGCGTCGCCGACGCGAAGTCCGAGTAGAGGCGCCGGAACGTCGCCGGATCGGTGGCGGCATGGAGGCAGTCGCGGATCTCGGCGCTCGTCGGCCACACGTCGCGCAGGAAGACGTCCTTGCCGTCCTTGCCCTGGCCGAGCGGCTCCTTCGACAGGTCGACGTCGACCTTGCCCGCGAGAGCGAACGCGACGACGAGCGGCGGGCTCATCAGGAAATTCGCCTTCACGCTCTGATGGACGCGTGCTTCGAAGTTGCGGTTGCCGCTCAGCACGCTGGCGACGATCAGGTCGTTCTTGACCACCGCGTCCTCGAGCATCGGGTCGAGCGGGCCGGAGTTGCCGATGCAGGTCGTGCAGCCGTAGCCGACGGTGTTGAAGCCGAGCGCGTCGAGGTCCTTCTGCAGGCCCGTCTTCTCGAGGTAGTCGGTGACGACGCGGCTGCCCGGAGCGAGCGACGCCTTCACCGCGGGCTGCACCGTCAAGCCGCGCGCGACGGCCTTCTTCGCGAGGAGGCCCGCCGCCAGCATGACGCTCGGATTCGACGTGTTGGTGCACGAGGTGATCGCCGCGATCACCACGTCACCGTCGTGCAGCTGCACCGGCCGCGACGCCACGCTGGCGGCGGCGCTCCTGCGCGCCGCGTCCTGACGGCCGTAGCCGTTGTTCGCCGGCGCGAGCGTGAGCAGCTCGTCGAAGCGGCTCTCGAGCGAGCCGAGCTCGATGCGGTCCTGCGGGCGCTTCGGTCCGGACACCGCCGGCGTGATGGTCGCGAGGTCGAGCTCGAGCACCTCGCTGTAGTCGCACTGTCCGGCGCGCGGAATGCCGAACATGCCCTGCGCCTGGTAGTACGCGCGCACCAGGTCGACGTGCTCCGCGCTGCGGCCGGTCGCGAGCAGGTACTTGCAGGTCTCCTCGTCTACCGGGAAGAAGCCCATGGTCGCGCCGTACTCGGGCGACATGTTGGCGATCGTCGCGCGATCCGCGACCGGCAGCGTCGCGGCCCCCTCGCCGTGGTACTCGACGAACTTGCCGACGACCTTCGCCTTGCGGAGCAGCTCGGTGAGGCGCAGCACGACGTCGGTCGCGGTGACGCCTTCCTTCACCGCGCCCTTCAGGTGCACGCCGACCACGTCGGGCGTGAGGACGTACACCGGCTGGCCGAGCATGCCCGCTTCCGCCTCGATGCCGCCGACGCCCCAGCCGACGATGCCGAGGCCATTGATCATCGTGGTGTGCGAGTCGGTGCCGACCAGAGTGTCGGGGAGTGTCACACCGTCGCGCTCGAGCACGCCCTTGCCGAGGAACTCGAGGTTCACCTGGTGGCAGATGCCGATGCCCGGCGGCACGACCTTGAACGTGTCGAACGCCTGCATGCCCCACTTGAGGAACTCGTAGCGCGCGGCGTTGCGCTCGAACTCCATCTGCATGTTCTGCGCGAGGGCCGTCGGCGTGCCGGCGAAGTCGACCTGCACCGAGTGGTCGACGACGAGGTCGACCGGAACCAGCGGCTCGACGATCTTCGGGTTCTTGCCGAGCTTCGCGACCGTGGAGCGCATCGCCGCGAGGTCGACCAGCAGCGGCACGCCGGTGAAGTCCTGCAGCAGGATGCGCGCAACGACGAACGGGATCTCCTCGGTGCGCTCGGCCCTGGGCTGCCACGCGGCCAGCGCGCGGACGTCCGACTCGCGGCAGCGCTTGCCGTCGACGTTGCGCAGCACCGACTCGAGGACGACGCGGATGCTGACCGGCAGGCGCGACACCTTGCCGAGCCCGGCCTTCTCCAGCGCGGGCAGCGCGTAGAACCTGGCCGTTCGCTTGCCGCCGATGTCGAGGGTCTGCAGGGAATCAAAGAGGTTGTGAGCCCGCGCGTCGTTCGCCATGCCGGTCGTTTAACGCTCGACTCCGGCCGGTGCGAGCCCGGTCCGGTCGCGCACCGCCGCGCACGGCGACCGCCGTCGTACCGCACCCCGCGCCGCTCGCCGGGCGCCGCGGCGTGCGGTAGGACGTCGCGCGCATGAGCCTCGTCTGGTACTTCGCCTACGGCTCGAACCTGCAGAGCGGGACCCTGCGGGGCCGGCGCGGCGTCGAGGTGCGGCGCGCCGTCCCGATGCGGGCGCCGGGCTGGCGGCTGGTGTTCGACAAGCCGCGCCTCTTCGGCGGCGGCTCGGTGGCGAACATCGTGCCCGACGACCAGAGCCACGTCGTCGGCGTGGCGTTCGAGATCTCCAAAGACGACCACGCACACGTCGAGCTCACCGAGGGCGTTGCGATCGGGCACTACGCTCGAGTCGAGCTGGCGATCGAGCCCATCGGCGTCACCGATGGCGCGCCGCGCGCGGCGCTGTCGCTCAGCTCGAACGCACGCGATGCCGCGCTGCGCCCGTCCACCCGGTACATGGGCCTGGTCATCGACGGCGCCGTCGAGCACGGGCTGCCCGACGGCCACCTGGAGTTCCTCCGTTCGGTGCCGACGTGCGAGGAAAGTGCCGCGGCGGCGGCGCTGCGTCCGATGATCGACGCCCTCATGAAGCGTCGCTGATCCCGTGCTCCCGCGTCCGGCGCGGGGATCGATCCCGGCGGCCACACCGCGCGACCGCGCGTGGCGACGCCCCGACTACCCTGCTTCGCGGATCCTCGGCGGCGCTGCGAGGTCGACGACCTTCGCGCGCTGCCTCGCCAGGCGGTCGCGCACCAGCGGGTCGAAGGTGAAGTAGAGGATCTGCCAGCCTTCGCTTGCGAGCTCGGCGATCGCGTCGGCGAGCGCCTCGCGGCGCGTACCGTCGGACGACATGAAGGCGTCATCGAGGACGAGGAAGCCCGGCTCGCCGAGGACGCGACGCACCAGCGCGAGCCGCACGGCGAGAGACAGCTGGTCGCGGGCGCCGCGGCTCAGTGCCTCGCTGCCGAAGCGGCTGCCGTCCTTGCGCTCGACCGCGAGACGTCCATCGGAGTCGAGCACCACCGAGCGGTAGCGGCCCGAGGTGAGGTGCGCGAGGTATGCACCTGCGCCGCCGGGACCGGCGCCGAGCGCCTCGCGCAGCGGCCGGTCGATGTCCTGCGCCAGGTCGCCGAGCGCGGTCAGGCACAGGCGTGCCGCCGTAGCGTCGCGGTCGACGGCGGCGATCGCGGCGACGAGGCGCTGGCGCTCGGCTTCGGCCGCGCTCAGGTCGGGCAGGCCGATCGTCGCGAGCGTGCGCTCTCGGCGATCGGAGAGCTCGGTCTTGAGCTGCAGCAGGCGCAGGTCGAGCTGCTCGATCTGCTGCTCGGCGGCGGACAGGTCGGTCGGATCCGCCGAGACGCCGGGGTCCGCGACGGCCAGCGCCTCGATGCGGTGCTCGATCTCGCCGTCGGCCACCTGGCCGAGCAGCGAGGTCAGGGTCGAGCGTGCCTGCTCGCGCGCCGATGCGGCCCGCGTGCGCTGGCGGAGCTTGTCCTCGAGCTGCTCGATGCTCGCCAGGCGCACGCGTCCGCGCACATCGGCGATCGAGCGCTGTGCCTCTTCGAGGCGCTGCAGGCGCTCGGACTCGATGCGCTGCGAGACCGCAAGCGACGCCTCGAGCTGCCGCTTGCGCTCCTGCGTCGTCTGGCGCTCCGCCTGCGCGCGGTCGGCGCCGCTGCTGATGGCCACCAGCTGCGTCGCGCACTCGTCGAGCGTGTTCGCACGCCGCAGCAGCAAGCCGCACGCAGCGAGAGCGCGCTCCTCAGCCTGGACGGCGGTGCGCATGCGGCTCGTCGCGAAGATGGCGAGCCCGCCGGCGAGGAGCCCGGCGAACGCCGAAGCACCGGCGAAGAGGCCGAGCGACGCGCCGCGCGACGGGTTGCCCTGCTGCGCCAGCGCCTCGATGCCGATGCCGACTGCGAGCAGCGACAGCAGCGCGCCGACCACGCCGAGCGGCGTGCGCCAGAGCGCCCAGAGCCGGGCCGCCGAGCGCAGCATGCGGGCGCCGTTCACGGTGGCTTCGACGTCGCGTCGCGCGCATTCGGTGGCGAGCGACGTCGCGTGGTCGGCCGCCAGCTCGCGCTTGCGGACCTCTTCGGCGATCAGCGTCAGCTCGTCGCGCAGGCGGTGCGTGTCGTGCTCGGCACTCTTGGCGACGGCCGCGGCGGCGCGCACCGCGGCGACGCCCTCACGCCACTGGCCCATGTCCTCGTCGCCGTAGCTCTCGAGCTGCTCGAGCTCCTGGCCCGCGGCGCGCCAGCTGCGGAGCGCTTCACGCGCGACCCGGTAGCGGTCGTGACGCTCGGCGAGGCGGAGCTTCTCGCAGCGCGTGCGGGTCTGCTGCCGGAGCGTCTCGGTGCGCTCCAGGTCCTCGGCCAGCAGCGCGATGGCCGGCAGGTCCTCGAGGAAGGCTTCCACGCGCGCGAGGCGTTCGGTGAGGCGCTGGCGCTCGTCCTGCTTGGCCTCGCGCAGCGCGCCGGTGGTCACCAGGGACGCCGCGATGCGCACGCGCTCGGCGACGCGGCCGAGGTCGATCCCGATCAGGCGGCCGCGGATCGCGTCGAGCCAGTTGCGGCCGCTCTCGAGCGATGCGTCGCCGTCGCGCACGATGAAGAGCCGTGCGAGCGACGGGTGGTCGCGCAGCAGCTCGATGAGCGTGCCGCCATTCTCGGGCGACAGCTTCAGGTCGATGTCGCCGGTGAAGCCGGGTCCTTCGCGGAATCCCTCGATCAGCTTGCGGTTGCCCGAGCGGACGCGCTCGCGCAGCGCGCGCACCAGCGCGTCGATGCACGAGGTCTTGCCGGCCTCGTTCGGGCCGAAGACGACGGTCACGTCGGCGGGCTCGAGCAGAAGGTCGCGCAGCGGGCCGAAGTCGCGGATCGCGAGGCGCTCGATGCGAACGCTCACGGCAGGGCCTCGACGAAGGATCCGAGGCCGATGCGCAGCGCCGTCTCGAGCGTCCGGGGATCCTCGACATTGCCGCACTTCGCGGCAGCCACGAGCCTGGCGACGAACTCCGAGACGACCGCGATCTGCGCGAGCTGCGGATGGCTCGCGACCGACAGCTCGAGCACCGCGGTCGGCGTCTGGTCGCTGGCGCCGGCCTCGGCGGCGATCGCCGCCGGAGTGGCGAAGGCGCGCTGCAGCTCGCGCTCGGCGATGGCGCGCAGCGCATCCGCCGGCTCCGTCGTCGCACCGGTGAGGCGTGCGATCACGCGCACCCCCGAGGCCTTCCTGGCCGCGGCCTCCTTCGCCAGCCGCTCGATCGCCTCCAGCTCCATGCCCGGCATGCAGACCACGTGCACCAGGTCGTACGAGGGGGTCGGCAGCGGGACGACCTCGTGCGCGAGCACGCCGACGCCGGGCTCGAAGTCGACCACGAGGACGCTGCGCGGCCCGAGCTCGCGCGAGCTGGTCGCCACCGGCGAGCCCGCGTAGGCGACCAGGCGCTGGTCCTCGCGCCGCACGAGGCCATCGCCCGCGTGCAGGTGGCCGAGGGCGGCGTAGCTGAAGCGGCGGGTGAGATCCTGCGCGAAGATCGGCATGAAGGCGCCGTCCTCGCCCTCACCGGCGAACGCCGTGCCCGCCGCGTCCACCAGCGAGCCGTGTGCGACGAGCACCGTGTGGCGAGGCTCGCAGGCGACCGCCGTCAAGCACTCGGCGAGGCTCCGCCCGGCCTGCCACGGCACGCCCACGAGCTCGAGTCCCGCGATGCGCGCCCGCGTGTACGGCGCCTTCGCCAGCACGAGCGCGTTCGCGCCGAAATCGGCGCTTGCGGCGTAGGCGTCCTGATCGGCGTTGCCCGGGACGAAGATCACCGGCCGGGGCGCCAGCTCCTCGACCATCTTGCGCACGGCCGCGCGCTCGGCCTGCGCGTCGATCGCGCGGTCGAAGAGGTCGCCGGCGATGAGGACCACGTCGGCGGCGCGTGCCGCGGCCTGCGCGAAGACCAGCTCGAGCGCCCGCCGGCGCTCGGGGCGGTCCGGACGCAGGTGCACGTCCGAGGTCTGGACGATCCGAAGCCGCGGCATCCCCGCCGGGTTAGCATCCCGTCCTCTCCCCACAAGACGCGCGGCAGCCGCGCTGCCGTGGGCCCGGGCGTCACTCGCGAAAGGCCGCGCCGGCCGGGGCCGCGATCCGGATCCGCTCGGGCTCGTACAGCCCCCAGACCGTCGGCACGAAGGCGCGCAGGTCCGCGCTGTAGGCCATCGCCTGGCGTTGCCGGACGGTCTCGATGAGCGGCAGCTCCTCGTGCAGGATCGCCTGGATGCGGAAGTAGGCCCGCCGGCGCTTCTCGAGATCGAGCTCGGCCGCTCCCTCGTCGAGCAGCCGGTCGATCTCCGCCTCCCACGGCGTCGCCGGCGTCTTCTGCGCCGGGTTCCACAGGTGCAGGTTGCCGCTCGAGCGCAGCAGGTTGGCGCCGTTGTTGGGGTCGAGGCTGCCGGTGAAGCCCATGATGACGGCGTCCCAGTCGAAGGTCGTCGTCAGGCGCTCGACCAGCGACTGGAAGGTCTGCGGCCGGTAGTTGATCTTGAGCCCGAGCCGCGTCCAGTCGTCCTGCAGGATCGAGCACATGCGCTCGCGCAGCAGGTTGCCGGCGTTGGTGACCAGCCCGAACTCGATCCGGTTGCCCTGCGGATCCTCGCGGAAGCCGTCGCCGTCGCGGTCGACGTAGCCCGCCTCGTCGAGCAGCCGCGCCGCGAGCTCGAGGTCGTACGCGTGGTCCTTCAGGTCCGGATTGTGGAACACCGGGTTCGCCGGCGAGATGTACGCCACCGCCGGCTCGCCGAAGCCGTAGTAGATGGTGTCGATCATGCCCTGCTTGTCCACCGCGTGGGCAAGCGCCGTCAGGAAGCGGCGGTCGGTGAACCACGCGAGGCGCGGGTCACCGTCGGCGTAGCGGCGCGGGTTGCGGTTGAACGCGATGAACAGCGTCCCCGAGTCGACGCCCACCTCCGCGACGACGATGCCGAGCTGCGCCGCCCTGTCCTGGAGGTCGGCGATCTCCTCCGGCCGTGGTGCGTAGTAGTGCGTCTGGCCGTCGAGGAAGCGCAGGCTCGCCGCGTTCTGCTCGGGGACGATGAGCGTCACGCGGCGCTCGAGGTACGGCAGGCGCTCGCCGGCGTCGTCGCGCCGCCAGTAGCCGTCGTTGCGCGCGTACTCGAGGTACTGCGCCGACTCGTAGCGGCGGAGCCTGTACGGACCCGTCCCGACGAGCTGCTCGGGTGGCGTGTCGATGCCCCAGGTCTCGGCGAAGCGTCCTTCGCGCAGCGCGTGGCCGAGGATGTGCTCCGGCAGGATGCCGATCCCGACCGCGGACAGGAACGGTGCGAACGGCTGCGGGAGCACGAAGCGCACCGTGTGCTCGTCGACCGCCTCCGGGCGCACCGGCTGACCGGCGACGGTGAGCGTGAAGCGCGCGCTGTTCGGGACCTTCTCGTCGAACACGGCGTCGAAGGTGAACACGACGTCCGCCGCCCGGAGCGGGCGGCCGTCGTGCCAGTGCACGTCGCGGCGCAGGTGAAACGTGCAGATTTTCCCGTCTGCGCTCCACTCCCAGCGCTCGGCGAGCTGCGGCCGCGGCAGCGTCGTCAGCACGTCGGTGTCGACCAGCCCCTCGAAGATCGGACGCAGAACGTCCGACGACGTCGCGTCGGTCACCAGCACCGGGTTGAAGGTCTTCGGGTCGCTCAGGACGGCGTTGACCAGCCGGTTGGTCGGGCCGCCGGCGCGGCGTCGTCCGCCGCTTGCCGGGCTGCGGTCACACGCGCTGGCGAGCAGGAGCGCGGCCGCGACGGCGAGCGCGAGCGTCGCGCGGGGCGGGTGGGACATCGACGCGTGTTACCGCATCGTCCCGCCGAGGACGAGGAGACCCCTGCGCACGAGCCCGGGCTCCCGCGCGGAGCGCGGGCCGAGCGCAGCGAGCAGAGGAGTGGGGCCCCGTTCGGGCTTCGCCCGAACGGGGCGAGGAGACGGGTCTCCTCGCTGGAATCACCCGTCGGCCGGCGGCAGCAGCGGCGCCTCGCGCATTCCGGCCGGGGTGGGCAGGTGGAAGCGCCCACGATCGAGCGTCGGGTTCAGCGTGACGTCGGCGTACTGCAGGATGGCCTCGGCCTTCGCCGTCCGCACGGTGACCGCGCTCGCGAAGGGCACGCCGGCGATCGTGCGGAAGTTCCCGAAGCGTGCCTCGAGGAGCTTCTCGCCGTCCGCGGAGATGCGCTCGAAGAGCACCACCGCGACCGCGTCCTGTCCCGCCAGCGGAGCGAAGCCGATGACGAACGTGTCGCCGGGCGCGGCGTCGCTGTAGGCGTGGAGCAGGACGGTCGGCTCGATCTCGCCCGGAACGTCGCCGGTCGCGAGGCCGGCCTCGCGACCGCGTGACACCCACGCGTTGCGCAGCGAGAGCGCCGGCACCGGCGGCAGTCCGAGCAGGACCTCGGCGACCTCGGCCGAGCTGGCGGCGACTCCGGTCGCCATGCCGAGCGTCGGTGCGGATGCCGTTCCCCGGTAGATCGTGCGCTCGCCGGGGATCAGGATCGAGAGCTGCATGCCGTCGCTCGCGACCGCGTAGGTCACGCCGAACGGCGACAGCGCCTCGAGGCGGAACGACGCCGGCCGCTCGACGACGATCGCCTGCGATGCGCGCAGGCGGTCGCGCACGGTCTCGCCGTTGCGCCACTCGTCGACCGACACCTGCAGCTTGCCGGTGCCGCTGAGCCCGCGCAGCGCCGCGCGGCGCGCGTCGATCACCTGCCCGAGCGCCTGCGGCGTCGCCTCGTCGAGCGTGTTGCTGCGCAGCCGTGCGCCGTCGGGTCGAACCGCGGCGCAGCCGGCGAGCAGGGCGAGCATGGCGAGCGCGCGCAGGGCGGAGGCCGCCCCCGGCGCCGCTGCGGCGCGTGCGCTCACAGGCGCGGTGCGCTCGACTTGCCGGCCCGCTCCATCGCCCGGACCTTGTCTTCGATGCGCGCGCGCTGCGCCGAGTCCCCGGTCCGGCGGAGCGCATCGCGGTACAGGCGGACCGCCTCGAGCTCGCGGCCGACCTGGGTGTACGCGTCGGCCAGGTGCTCGGTGATCGTCGGGTCGTCCCCGGTCAGCTCGACCGCGCGCTCGAGCTCCTGGACCGCGAGCTCGAACTCACCGCGCTGGAAGTGCACCCAGCCGAGGCTGTCGATGTAGAAGCCGTCGTTCGGGTTGATCGCGAGCGCGCGGCGGATCAGACCTTCCGCCTCGTCGAGATCGCGCCCCTCCTCGGCGAGCGAGTACCCGAGGAAGTTGAGCGCCGCCGCGTTCTTCGGGTTGATCTCGATCGCGCGGCGCATCTCGTCGAGCGCGGCCGACCGGTCGCCGGCGTCGTTGTAGAGCGCGCCAAGCATGAAGCGGTAGCGGTCGCTGCCGGGATCGACCTCGACCAGCTGCTGCGTGTAGCCGATCGCGGACCGGAGCTGCTTGCGGTCGCGCTCGAGCGAGACCAGGAACTCGATGGTGGTGGTCGAGCCCGGCCGTGCCGCGAGCGCGGCGCTCGCGTACTCGGCGGCGGCGCTCAGGTCGCCTCCGCTCTGCGCGAGGTAGGCCAGCTGGAGCTGCGCGTCCGGGTGGAACGGCGACCCCGCGGGTACCGCCGACAGGTTCTCCCGTGCCCGGGCGAGCTCGCCGGTCTCGCTGAAGACGACGCCGAGGTAGTAGCGGACGCGTGCGTTGTCCGGGTCGGTGCTGAGGACCAGGCTCAGCTCGGTCGAGGCACGGTCGAGTTCGCCCTTCTCGAGGTAGATGAGCCCGATCTTGACCCGCGTCTCGGTCGGGTCTGCCTCGATGCGCTCGAGCTCGCGGAACTCCGCGATCGCCTCGTCGAGACGCTTCTGGCCGACCAGCAGCGACGCCAGCCGGTTCCGCGCGACCACGTTCTCCGGGTCGGCGGCGAGCGCCTTCCGGTAGAGCGCGCCGGCCCTCTCGGGCTGCTGCTTCATCTCCTCGACCAGGGCGAGGTCGGTCATGACCAGGGCCGAGCGCGGGTTGCGCTTGAGCGCCTCGTTGAAGTTGTACTCTGCCTCGTCGAGACGCCCCGCGCCGGCGTGCAGGCGGCCGAGGTAGTAGTAGCCCATGATCGAGTTCGGATTGGCCTCGATCAGCGTCTCGAGGGTGGTCGTCGCGAGCATGTCGTCACCCGACTTGCTGCTCAGCGCGGCGAGGAAGAGATACGCCTCCGGGGTGCTGGGGTCGCGCTCGATGATCTCGCCGTACTGGGAGGCGGCCTCGCTCTCGCGTCCGAGGCCGGCCAGCGTGCCGGCGAGGAGCAGGCGCGACTGGATGTCGTCGGGGTCGCCGGCCACCGCGGCGCTGGCCTGCTCGTAGCCGCGCGACAGGTCACCCTGCCGCACGTAGAGGTTGGCGAGGCGCGCGCGCAGTCTGGGCTCGTCGGGGTCGAACTGCGCCGCCGCCCCGAACTCGCGCGTCGCGACCTCGTAGTCGGCGTTGTGCATGGCGACCTCGCCCTTGAGGAAGTGCGCGAGCGCCAGGTCGTCCGAGGTGAGGCCGAGCTGCTCGGCGGACAGCTTCCCGGCGGGCTTCGCGGGGCTCGTGCCGCGGGTCAGGTGCAGGGTGGAGCAGGCCGGAAGGGACACCGCCGAGGCGAGCAAGAGCAGCGCGAGCGGGTGCTTCATCTTCGTGCTCCAGCGGTAACACGACCCCCCGACTACGGCAAAACGCGCGCCGCGTCGCGCTACGGCCCCACGGGGGCGCACGGTCGCAGGGCACGGTCGTCTCGATTGACTCGGGTAGCCGGCGGGATGCACAGTCCTCGCGCCATGCGAGGTTGGCTGGTTCGCGATTCCTGGGAGCGGATGTGCCGCGGCGACGATTGTCCGCTGTGCGAGGCGATGGCGCTGGAACACGACCAGGACCGCTACGGCGTCACGTTGCTGCGTACCGAGAGCTCGCTGGTGCGACTGTCGCGCAACCAGAGGCAGCGCGGCTACTGCGTCGTGGTCTCGGTCAAGCACGTCGTCGAGCCCTTCGAGCTGCCGCGCGACGAGGCGCGCGCGTTCTTCGACGACGTGATGGCGGTCGCGAGCGGCGTCCGCCGGACCTGCGCGCCGGTGAAGATCAACTACGAGATCCTCGGCAACGTGGTCCCGCACCTGCACTGCCACGTCTTTCCGCGCTACGCCGACGACGGCTCGCCGCCTGGACCGCTCACCCTGTTCGCCGAGCCGCCGGTCCACCTGCCGGACGAAGAGGTGCTCGAGCTCGCGACGCGGCTGCGCGCCGCGATCCTGCGCGACATGGGCGGCGACGCGCAGGAGCTGCGCTTCGAGCCGCTGCAGCGCGAGCAGCTGCCCGCGCTGCAGGCGCTCTGCGAGGCGTGCAGCGACTACTTCCAGCTCATGAGCGGTTCGCCGCCGAGCAGCACCGAGGCGCTGTCGCTGATGCAGACCGTGCCGGAGACGGCATCACCCGCCGGCAAGCGGCTGATCGGCGTCCACCAGGGACGCGAGCTGATCGGCGCCCTCGACCTCTACCGCGACTACCCGAGCCGGAAGCTCGCCTGGATGGGCATCCTGCTGCTGCACCCGAAGCTGCGCGGGCACGGGCACGGCGCTGCGATGATCCGCTGGATGATCGACTGGGCACGCGAGCAGGGCTGCGTGCGCCTCCGGCTCGGGGTCGCCGACGACAACGCGCGGGGTCTCGAGGTGCTCGCCCGGCACGGCTTCCGTCCGACGGGCGAGCGCATCTCGCGCGTCAGCGGCGCTCGCCGCCTCGTTCTGCTGCCGCTCGAGCGCGAGCTCTAGATCGAGCAGCCCGTCGCCCAGCTCTCCGCGACCGCCGGGCGTCGAGGCGTCCCGCCGGCAAGGCCCGCGACCGCGGCGGGGCGCCGGATCGGATCGACGCCCACCTCGCCGTGCAGGCGCTGCTCGGCGCAGCGAGTCCCGTCCCAACGCACGACGGGTGAGCCGGTCCGGTGATCGCCGCGGCAGGCATCGCGACGGGCAGCGCGATCACGGTCGCGGTCGCGGCCTCACCCGTCTCCCGGCGGCCGCGGTGGGGCGTCGTGGCCCTGCGCCGCGTCGCCGGCGCCCTGCTGCTGGCCGGACCCGAAGTGCTCTCCGGGGTGCCCCCCGAAGCCGCCCTCCTGCGAAGCTCCGCCGCCTGAGCGACCGTCGGCCGCCCCGCCGAAGCGACCGCCCTCGCCGGCGGCGGCTTCGCCCTGGGGCCACTGGCCCTGGAACTTCCGGGCGGCGAAGCCGCCGCCGCGCGCGTCGAAGCGTTGCGCCTCTGCGGTCGTGGCGAGGAGGAGCGTCAGCGAGAGAGAGGCGAGCGACGTCGTGCGGCGTGCGCGGACGATCCGGGTCATGACCCGCTCCCCTGCGCCGCCAGCAGGGCAGCGCCGTGGACCTCGCTGATCGGTGTATCGTGCGCGCGTGCCGCGCGCAGGCAATCCTCGTACTCCGGTGCGGCGCGCCGGCTCCCGTCGGGCAGCGTGACGACCTTGACGCGGATCGCCCCGTACGGCGTTTCCACCGTCCGCTGCTCCCGCGGCAGGACCAGCCGCTCGACGGCGTGCGAGCGCACGCCGATGGTGCTCGTCTCGCGCAGCATCACGCCGGCCAGGCGATCGCGCTCCGCCGGCTCCGCGATCACCCGCAGCAGCGTACCCGGACGGCCCTTCTTCATCTGGACGGGTGCGAGCGTGACGTCGCGCGCGCCGGCCGCGAACAGGGCGTCCACCGCGGCCGGCAGGAACTCCGGGTTCATGTCGTCCACGTCCGCCTCGAGGACGACCATCGTCTCGCGCCGCAATCCCGGACCGGCACCTGCGGCGGCTGCGGGCGCCGCCGCGGCGGCGGGCCGCTCGCCGAGGACGACGCGCAGCAGGTTGGGGCGATCGGTGAGCTCGCGCGTGCCGGCGCCGTAGCCGACCGCGCGCGGCACGATCTCGCCCGGTGTTCCCGGGCGGGCGAGCGCCGCGACGATCGCGGCTCCGGTCGGCGTGACCAACTCGCTCGCGCCGTCGTCCGGTCGGACCGGAAAGCCGGTCAGCAGCTCGAGCGTCGCGGGCGCCGGCACCGGCATCACGCCGTGCTGCGTCCGGACGAAGCCGGAGCCCAGCGGCAGTGGCGAGACGAGGATCTCGTCGACGCCGAAGTGCTCGAGGCAGAGTGCCGTGCCGACCACGTCGACGATCGCGTCGAGAGCGCCGACCTCGTGGAACGTCACCTGGTCCGGTGGCAGGCCGTGGATCTTGCCCTCCGCCACCGCGAGCCCGCGGAACACCCGCTGCGCCCGGTCGGACGCGCGCGGCGGCAGCGCTGCGCGCTCGAGGAGCGCGCGGATCTCGCGATAGGGCCGGTGCGGTCCGTGCGTGCCTTCTGGGTTGCGCAGTGCGCCGTGGCCGCGCGGCGCCACCGCCGGCACGAACCCGCCGGCATCGGGCCCGCCGGCATCGAACTCGCCGGCATGGGGCCCGCCGAGGGCGACCGAGAACTTCGTCGCCGCGATGCCCGAGCGGACGCGCCGGGCGACGTCGAGCCGCCAGCCGCGCACGCCGAGCGCGTCGAGCCCCGCCTCGAGGGTCGCGAGCGGCATGCCGAGGTCGAGGAAGGCGCCGACGGTCATGTCGCCGCTGATGCCGGAGAAAGCGTCGAGGTACGCGATCGCCATCACGCCCGCCGTGCGCCGCCCGGGACGCGTCCGGACCCGGCCGGGGTGCCGGCGGTGCGGCGCTCCGCGTCGGAGATGCACTCGAGGAACAGGCGGTGGAAGTTCGCGATGGTGCCGAACCGCTGGATGTACGAGTCGAGTCCCATCAGGGCGCGCATCAGGAAGACGCCGTGGCCCGGCGACCGGAAGACGCGCTTCTCGAGGCTGATGGCCGCGATCTTCATCGCGCGCTCCATGGTGTTGTAGTCCCGCGGGTCGTAGACGCGATCCTCGTAGACCGGGTCGAAGATCTGGTCGAGCATGTCGAGCATCGGCTGCGGGTCCTCGGCTTCGTCGAGGTAGCCGAGCGCAACGCAGGCGCGCGCGGCGGCGTCGCGCCGGCGCGAGAGCAGCGCGCGCGCCAGCTTCAGGTACTGCGCGCGGGTCTCGTCTTCGAAGATGCGGATCGAGCCGAAGTCGAGGATCGCCAGCTTCGGGTGATACGTGACCAGGTAGTTCCCCGGGTGCGGATCGGTGTGCAGCGTCCCGAACTCGAAGACCTGCCGCCACAGGGTGCGAAAGTACTTGACGGCGATCCAGTCCTTCAGCTCCCGGTCGACACCGGGGTTCAGCGTGTCCGCCAGCTTGTAGCCCTCGACGAAGCTCATCGTGAGCACGCGCCGCGAGACCAGCTTCGGGAACGTACGCGGGATGACGATCTCGTCGTCGTCCGCGAACATCGTGGCGAAGCGCCCGGTGTTGCGGGCCTCGTTCTCGTAGTCGAGCTCCTCGCCGAGGCGCTCGGCGAGCTCGGTGTAGACGCCGTCGACGTCGATCTTCTGGCGCAGCACGTCGCGCGCGATCAGCGTGAAGGTCTGCAGCAGCGCCTTCACGTTCTTCAGGTCCTGCGCGACCGTCTGGTCGACTCCGGGGTACTGCACCTTCACCACGACGTCGGTGCCGTCGTGCAGCGCGGCACGGTGCACCTGTCCGAGCGACGCTGCGGCGAACGCCTGCTCCTCGAAGTGCGCGTAGAGTTCCTCGGGGGGCGCACCGAGCTCGTCGACGATCTGCGCACGGATCATGTCGTACGGCATGGGCGGAACTTCGGACTGGACGACGGACAGCACCTGCAGCACGTCGGGCGGCAGGAGATCGCTACGCATGCTGAGCATCTGCATGAGCTTCAGAAACGTGCCCTTCAGCTCCTGCGAACGCTCGACGATCAGCAGCGCATTCTTCAGGTGCGTGTCGAGCAGGTCCTTCTGTCGGTCGTCGACCGACTGGAAGGGGCGCTTGAGCGCGCTCAGCAGGTAGCTGCCGCCGACCTGCGTGGTGAGCGTACCGACCTTGAGCGCCCGTCGCGTACGGCCCGTCGTGAGATGCCGCCTGTCCGGGGTCCTGGGTGACACGTTCGACCACAAGTAGCACCGCTCCACCAGGCAGGCGAGGCACCGCGCGCCGACAGGCCTCGCGCACCGTCAAGGAACACGCGACGACTCCGCGGACTCTTGGTTCTCGTCCCGGGCCCTGTGCTAAGACGTCGCCCCGAACCGGCAAGCCGCGCGAAGCGACCAGAGGCGTGGGGCCTCGGGTTTCCCCCCCACGGCGCGAGGAGACGTTCTCCTCGTCGAGATCACCGGGTCTTCCGAGATCGGAGGAAGTTCTTGGCAACGCACGCTCTCGAGTCGCTCGTGCGCTCGTTCGTCACCCAGCATCCCGAGGGCGCGGCGCGCTCGCTCGAGAGCCTCGCGCCGGCCGACGCGGGCGAGATCCTGCGGCGCCTGCCGCCGCGCTCGGTCGGCGCCGTCCTCGAGCGCCTCGCGGCCGAGCCCGCCGGCGCGATCCTGGACGAGATCGGGGCCGAGGGGTCGCGCGAGCTGATCGACCACCTGCCACCGCGGCACGCGGCCGCGATCCTGCACCACGTCGACGAATCGCTGCGCGCCGCCACGCTCTCCGGGTTGCCGGCGCAGCGGGCGCGGCAGATCCAGAGCCTCCTCGTCTACCCGTCGAGCTCGGCTGGCGGGATGATGGAGCCGCACGTCACGTCGATCGCGATCGATCTGACGGTCGGCGACGCGATCGCCGCGATTCGCCGGGCGCCGCGTCAGACGCTGTACTACCTGTACGTGACCGACCGCGAGGGACGCCTCGCCGGCGTGCTCAACATGCGCGAGCTCCTGCTCGCGCAGCCGTCGGACGCGGTCGCGACCATGGTGATCCGTGACGTGGTGTCGGTGCCGGCGACGATGGACCGCGAGGAGCTCGCGGCGCTGATGCGCGAGCGTCGCTTCATCGCACTGCCGGTCGTCGACCAGGACGGTCGGCTGCTGGGCATCGTCAAGCACGACGAGGTCCTCGATGCGGTGCAGGAGGAAGCCTTCGGCGACCTGCAGAAGATGTCCGGCGCCGGCGAGGACGAGCGCGCACTGTCGCCCGTGCCGGTCGTCTTGAAGAAGCGCCTGCCGTGGCTGCTGGTGAACCTCGCGACGGCGTTCCTGGCCTCGGCGGTCATCGGCATGTTCGAGGGGGTCATCGAGCGGGTGACGGCGCTCGCGGTGCTCCTGCCGATCGTCGCGGGGCAGGGCGGCAACACCGGCGCGCAGTCGCTCGCGGTGGTGATCCGCGGCATCGCGCTGCGCGAGCTGGTGACCGGCACGGCGCGGCGGGTGATGCTCAAGGAGACGCTGGCGGCGCTGCTCAACGGCGTCGCGATCGCGGTTGCGACGGGCTTCGCGGTCTACCTGTGGGACGGCCGCATCGGCCTCGTGCTGGTCATCGGGCTCGCGATGATCGTCAACATGGCCGCCGCGGGGCTCGCCGGCGCCGGCATCCCGCTGCTGCTGCGCGCGGCCGGCCGCGACCCGGCGCAGTCGGCGTCGATCTTCCTCACCACGGTGACGGACATCGTCGGCTTCAGCGCCTTTCTCGGCTTCGCCGTGCTGTTCATGCCGCTGATCGAGTAGGGCGGAAGGCCGGGCGGAGCCGGGGGGCGGTCCACGGGCGGCGAAACCCTTCGCTTTCGCCGCTACTGCCTTCGTGCAAGAGGAGCGGCGCATGAGCGGAGCGAGATCGCGCGGCGTCGGCCTCGCGTGCGCGGTCGCGGCGGTGGCCGCTGCGGCCGCGGTCGCGGGCGGGCTCGCGGCGGGCGACGACGCGGCCGAGGGCTGGCAGCTCGCCGCGCGCTACACGGCGCGCCTCGCGTTTCCGATCTTCCTCGCGGCGTTCGTCGCCGGCCCGTGGCACCGCCTCCGTCCGGGGGCGGCGTCGCGCTGGCTGCTGCGGCACCGGCGGGCCGTCGGGCTCGCGTTCGCCACCGTGTTCGCAGCCCACCTGGTGAGCCTCGTGACCTTCAACGTCCTCGAGAGGACGCTGCCGGTCCCGCCGACTCTCGTGGTCGGTGGCGGCGCCCTGGTGGTCGCCGCGCTCATGGCCGCGACCTCGAACGACGCCGCGGTGCGGCGCCTCGGCGCCAAGCGCTGGGGGCGCCTGCACACGGTCGGCATGTGGTGGCTCTGGCTCGTGTTCACCATCACCTATGGCGGCCGCCTCGCGGGCTCGCCCGACTTCTTCGCGCTGTTCGCGCTGGCCTGTGTCGCGGCGGTCGTGTTGCGGGTCGCCGGGCGCCGCCGGCGCACGCCGGCGCGTCTCGCCGACGCCGCCTGACGGGGGCCGGCCGACCGGCCGCGCTGGTGCAGCACGGTGAGGCCGTGCGGGCGGAGCACGGTCCGGCCGCGCGAGTGCAGCGCCGGTGTCGTCCGCCGCGCTCGGGCCCGGCCAAAGTTTTTCTCTTGCCTGCGCCTCGACGGGACCGCTACCACGGACTTCCCTGTCGGGGCGACCGTCCCACCGTCGTCCTTCCCCCGAGCGCCCGCGGGATCGTTCGAGCTCAGTTCGACCGAAGAGGCGTTCCGTGAATCTTCTCCTGTCCTTCATCCTGATCTGCGCTCTCGTTGCGCCCGCACGGGCTGCGGCGGAAGACGAGCCCGGCAAGGCCAAGATCTGCGGCAACGGCGTGGCCTGCCGCTGCAACGCGACCGTGCGCGGCGCGGCGACGCTCGGCGGCGACCTGACCGACTGTGGTCGCGTCGGGCTGCGCATGACCTCGGGCGCCGTCCTCGACTGCGCCGGTCACGCGATCCGCGGCAAGGGCACGACCGAAGGCTCGGACTACGGCATCCGCATCGACGACGTGAACGACGTCACGGTGAAGAACTGCACCGTGAGGGGCTTCAAGCGCGGCATCCGGCTGCGCGGCGGACAGCGCGTCAAGCTCGAGGCGAATCGCGTCGAGCGCAACACCATCGGCATCGAGGTCGCGGGCAACACCGACAGCGGGCAGGCGATCGACCACCGCATCGAGCGCAACTACGTGACGGCAAGCGAGCAGGACGGCATTCACGTCGGATCGGGCAGCGTGCGCGCACAGGTGCTCGAGAACCAGATCATCCGCAACGGGCAGGAGGGTCTGTACGTCCTCTGGTGCACGGACTGCGTGATCGCGCGCAACGTGATCGAGAACGCCGGGACGTCGGCGATCTACCACAAGCACACCAGCCGCGCGCAGTACCTCGACAATGTCGTGCGCGGCTCGATCGTCCACGTGCGCGGCGAGTCGGTCGAGAACCTGTTCGCGCGCAACGTGCTCGAGGGCTCGGCCTACGTCTTCGAGGGCTACACCAACGAAGGCTACGCGAACGATCCCGGCTGGGTGCGCGTGCCGCACCACAACGAGATCGTCGGCGGCTCGATCGCGGGGTCGAAGTTCTGCTTCCGCTTCCACGGCGCGCACGACAACCACGCGCGCGGCGTGCTGACCCAGGGCTGCAAGCCGTCGAGCGCCCAGCCGTACGGCAGCCTCGAGCCGACCGGCAACACCCTCGAGCTCGAGCAGGTCGACGGCGACTGGGACGCCGACCGGATCGCGAACGTCTCCGACCCGTGCACCGACCGCGACGGCGACGGCTTCGGCGATCCGGGCTTTCCCGCCAGCACGTGCCCGCTCGACGGCTGCCCGGGGGTCTGGAACCCCGACCAGGCGGACGCCGACCGGGACGGCGTCGGCGACGCCTGCGACGCGTGCCCGCTGACGGCGGATCCCGGGCAGCGCGACGCCGATGCGGACGGCAGCGGCGACGCCTGCGACGGCTGCGTCGATCCCGACGGTGACGGCTTCGGCAGCGGTACCGCGTGCCCGGCCGACAACTGCCCGCGGCGCGCGAACGCCGGCCAGGCCGATCAGGACCTCGACGGCGTCGGCGACGCCTGCGACCGCTGCCCGAGCTTCCCCGATCCCGAGCAGGACGGCGTCGCGAGCTGCGGCGTCGCGACCATGGCCGGGCTCACACCCGAGCAGCAGCACGCGTTCCACGCGGCACTACTGGCGTTCACGCGCGTCGAGACGCCGGAGTCCGGCCTCGGGCCGGTGTTCAACGGCGCGAGCTGCGCCGAGTGCCACGCGCAGCCGACCGTCGGCGGGTCGAGCGCGCGCGTGGTGACGATGATCCGGCGGCCGGGCGACGGGCCCTACGATCCGCTCGAGGGTCGCGGCGGGCCGCTGATCCAGGCGCAGGGCATCCGCACGCCGGAGTGCTCGGTGCCCAACGAGCCGGTGCCGACGGGCTCGGTGCAGAGCCGGCGCGAGACACCGCCGCTCTACGGGCTCGGACTCGTCGAGGCGATTCCCGACGACGCGATCCTTGCGCTCGCCGATCCCGACGACCGCGACGGCGACGGCATCTCGGGCCGTCCGAACCGCGCCGGCGGCAAGCTCGGCCGCTTCGGCTGGAAGGCGGAGCAGGCGTCGCTGCGCGACTTCTCGGCGAAGTCGCTGGTCGACGAGGTCGGCATCACCAATCCGGTGCGACCCAGCGAGGTGAAGCGCGAGGGCAAGGACGCGCCCTGCGACCGCGTCGCCGACCCGGAGGACGACGGTCGCCAGCTCGATGCGCTGGTCGAGTTCATCCGCCTGCTACCGCCGCTCGATCCCGGCGCTGCGGATCCGCGAGGGGCCGCGCTGTTCCGCGAGACGGGCTGCACCGGATGTCACGTCGACAGCCTGCGCACCGGCGCGAGCGAGGTCACCGCGCTCGCGAATCGTTCGGTCCCCGCTTTCTCGGACTTCCTGCTGCACGACATGGGCCCGCAGCTGGGTGACGGCGTGGTGGCGGGGGAGGCTGGTGCGAACGAGTTCCGCACCGCCCCGCTGTGGGGCGCGCGCGCGAGCGCGCCGTACCTGCACGACGGCCGCGCCCCGACCATCGAGGAGGCGATCGCGCTGCACGCGGGCGAGGCGACGCGCGCCCGGGACCGCTATCGCGCGCTCGCACCCGGCGACCGCGAGGCGCTGGTGCTTTACGTCGAGTCGCTGTGACCACGGCAGGGAGACACGGAGTCGAACCATGAGACATCGCATGGAACGCAACACCCTGGTGGCGCTCGCTGCGCTCCTCTTCGCGGCCCTCGCGCCGCAGGACGCGGCGGCGCAGACGCCCGGCCGCGTCGACCGAGCGAGCGCCGACTCGCTGGGCGGCGAGGCGCTCGGCGACTCCGGCGCGCCGTCGCTGTCGGCCGATGGCCGCTTCGTCGCGTTCGCGAGCGACGCCGCGGACCTCGTGCCGGGCGACACCAACGACGACACCGACGTCTTCGTGCGCGACCGGCAGGTCGGCGTGGTCGAGCGCGTGAGCCTCGCCTGGAACGGCAACGAGGCGCGCGACGACAGCGACTGCCCCGCGGTGTCCGACGACGGCCGCTGGGTCGCGTTCCTGAGCCGGGCCTGGAACATGTACCCCGGCGGCGCGAACCTCGGCAGCGCGCGCTGGAACGTCTACCTGCGCGATCGCCAGACCGGGACGACGACGCGCCTCTCGGTCGCGACGGACGGCGGCGACCCGAACGCCGACAGCGGGTGTCCGTCGATCTCGGGCGACGGGCAGCGCGTCGTGTTCGACAGCCAGGCGTCGAACCTCGTCGCCGTCGACGGCAACGGCGCGCACGACGTCTTCCTGTGGAGCGCCGACAAGGCGAAGCTGAAGCGCCTCAGCCGCGCGGCCGACACCGGCGGCGACGCCGATGCCGGGAGCCGGGATCCGACGATCTCGCGCAGCGGCCGCTTCGTCGTGTTCACCAGCCGGGCAAACAACCTGCGCGAGACCGGCGTGCCGCAGCCGCGGCTGCTGCCGGACGCGTCGGCGGTGTACGTGCGTGACCTCGACGCCGGAATCACCGAGGCGGCGAGCCTCAAGGACGACGCCAACGTCGACTGGCCCTACTCGCCTCAGGAGAACAGCTACTTCGGCAGCATCTCCGACGACGGTCGATTCGTCGGCTTCTCGAGCGATGCGTGTAACCTCGTCGTGCCGCGGCCGCCGCGCCGCGACAACGTCTACGTGCGCGACCGCGCCACCGGCCGCACGATCCTCGCGAGCCCCGTGAACCCCGGCGAGACCGACTGCGGACGTCCCGGCATGCCGTTCGTCTGCAAGGACGAGATCGAGCTGCCGTCCGGTCGCATCTCCGGCGACGGCCGCTGGCTCGCGTTTGCGAGCCGCTCGCGCGAGATGCTGCCCGCGAACCTCTACCACGGCGACCAGGTCTACCTGTTCGACGTCGAGGGGCGGCGGCTGCGTCGCGTGTCGGTCGAGGAGAGCGGCTGGGAATCCGACTCGTGCAGCGTCGATCCGGTGCTGTCGTCGGACGGGAGCGTGCTCGCGTATCGCAGCACGTCGACCAACCTCGTTCCGGACGATGGCAACGGCAAGGCCGACGTCTTCGTGCACGAGTGGACGTGCGACGACGCCGGCCGCTGCCGCACGCTCGCGGCGTGTCCCGCCGAGCCGCAGACCTGCGCCGATGCGACCGCGTCGGTGCTCCGTCTGCGCAAGCGTCCGCCGGGCGGAGTGCACGACGATCGGCTGTTCTGGAGCTGGAGCGGTGACGCCGCGGCGCCGGAGTTCCCCGACCCGACTGCGGGCGGCGACTACCAGCTCTGCGTGTACGCCCGCGCGCTCGCACTCGACGCGTCGCTGCCCGCGGCGCCGGCGTGCGGCGGCGACGCGCGTCCCTGCTGGCAGGCCTTGTCCGCCGGCCACCGGCTGATCGACCCGAAGGGTGGTCTCGCGAGCGTGCGCCTCGCGCGCAGCGGCGGGCGGCCCCGCGTCCTGGTGCGCGGCACCGGCGCGTTGCTCGACGCGCCGTACCTGCCGATGGTCGCGCCCGAGGGCTTGCAGGTGCAGCTGCAAGAGACCGGCACGGGCCGCTGCTGGGGGGCGGCGTTTGCCGCCGGCGACATCGAGCGCAACGTCGCGGGCACCACGGCGAGGGGCAGCGGGCGCGACGGCCATCTGGTGGCAAGGGTGCCCTGACGCGACCCGATCCGCGCCGCCGTCCGGGTCGCCGCGCCCCCGTACTGCGCGCGGGGGCGCGGCGTGGCATACCGCGGGCATGGAGCCGCACCGCCTGCTGATCGTGTTTCATTCGCAGGGCGGCAGCGCCCAGCGCCTTGCCGACGCGGTGCTGCGTGGCGCGCGGCGCGCGGACGGCGTCGAGGTGCGCGGCCTGCGCGCGCTCGACGCGTCGCTCGACGACCTGCTGTGGGCCCAGGCGGTCATCTTCGGCACGCCCGAGAACTTCGGCTACATGTCGGGCGCCCTGAAGGACTTCTTCGACCGCACGTTCTACCCGGCGCAGGGGAAGGTCGCTCAGCTGCCGTACGCCCTGTTCGTGAAGGCGGGCAACGACGGCACCGGCGCGGTCACCAGCGTCGAGCGGATCGCGCGCGGCTACCCGCTCAAGAGGATCGCCGAGCCGGTCGTCGTGCGCGGCGAGGTCGGCGAGCAGGACGTCCTTCGCTGCGAGGAACTCGGCGAGACCGTCGCCGCGGGCCTCACGCTCGGCATCTTCTGAGAGCCCGGTGGGCCTGCGCGCGGAGTCGCGGCGCGACGCGACGGCCGGTCGACGTCAGGGCCGGTTGATCGCGGCCGCCGCGACCGCGGCACCGAAGCCGTTGTCGATGTTCACCACGGTCACTCCGGCGGCGCACGAGTTCAGCATCGCGAGCAGTGCTGCGAGGCCGCCGAAGGATGCCCCGTAGCCGACGCTCGTCGGGACGGCGATCACCGGTCGGTCGACGAGCCCGCCGACCACGCTCGGCAGCGCGCCCTCCATGCCGGCGACGACGATCAGCACGCTCGCCGTCACGAGCTGGTTCTTGCTCGCCATCAGGCGGTGTAGCCCCGAGACGCCGACGTCGTGCAGCCGGTCGACGGGGTGTCCGAAGACCTCGAGAGTGCGCGCCGCCTCCTCGGCGACCGGCAGGTCCGTCGTGCCCGCTGCGATGACCAGGACCGTGCCCCGCGCCGGTACGGGCTCCCGCTTCACCACCAGCGCCGCGGTGCGCGACACGGGGTCGTAGTCCATCTCGGGCAGCAGCTCGCGAAGGCCCGCGGCGGTCGGCGCGTCGAGGCGGGTGACCAGCACGTTCTGGCCCGCGTCGCGCAGCCGTCCCGCGACCGCGGCGATCTGCGTGGCACTCTTGGATTGACCGAAGATCACCTCGGGGAGACCGACGCGCAGCTCGCGGTGGTGGTCGACCCGGGCGAAGCCGAGATCGTCGAACGGAAGGTGCTTCAGTGCGCGGAGGGCCGCGTCGACGTCGAGCGCCCCGTCCTTCACACCGGCGAGAATCTCCCGGAGTCGCTCGGGTGTCACGTGGTCCTCCCGAAGTGGTCGAAGCCCCGCGTGCGGACCGCGTGCGGCCGGCCGCCCTCGTCCTGCAGCACGACGCCGTGGGCCGCGTCGACGCAGCGTCCGACGATCGCGAGCGGGGTGTCCGTCGCGCGCGCGAGCGCGTCGAGTCGTGGCAGCACCTCGTCCGGGCAGGCGACGAGCAGCTCGTAGTCCTCGCCGCCGGTGGCGGCGAAATCGTGACCGGCTGCGTCGAGCCGGGAGACCGCGGGCAGGCGCGGCAGGCGCGCGCGCTCGACCACCGCTCCCACGCCGCTCGCGGCGCAGAGGTGGCCGAGGTCGGCCATCAGCCCGTCGCTCAAGTCGATCGCGGCGTGCGCGCCCGCCGCGGCGAGCGCGCGGCCGGCGGCGATGCGCGCGACCGGAGCCACGAAGCGCGCGGCGAGGCTCGCGTCCGGACGCTCCCCGGCGAGCCACGCGGCGACGGCGGCGGCGGAGCCGCCCAGCGTGCCGGTGACCAGCAGGTGATCGCCGACTCGCGCCCCGCCGCGGGTGAGACACGGGCCGGGCAGCGTCCCGCCGGCGGTCACGGTGATCGACAGGACGGGGGCGGTCGTCAGGTTGCCGCCGGCCACGACGGCACCCGCGTCCGCGGTTGCATCGGCGCAGCCGTCGAGGATCTCGTCGAGCGCGTGCGCGGGCAGTTCGGCCGGTGCCGCAACCGCGACCAGCGTCCATGCGGGTATCGCGCCCATCGCGGCGAGGTCGCTCAGGTTGACGGTGATGACGCGGCGTCCGAGCTCGCGCCATGCGAGCCAGTCGCGCCGGAAGTGGACGTCATCGACCAGCGCGTCGGTGGTCAGCGCGAGCGGGTGCGGGCTCGGGGCCGTGACCGCGCAATCGTCGCCGGGCGGCACCAGCAGCTGGACCGGAGCGGCCGCTTCCTGACGCGCCCGGATCCGCGCGCAGAGCCTCGCCAGGAAGGGGTGCTCGCCGGTCTCGCGGAGCGTTGGGCCTTCCGTCGAAGGTCTCCCGGCTGGCCCGGGCGTCAGCCGAACTTCTCCCGGACCTTGTCGAAGAAGCCGCGCGACACCTGGACCTCCTCGCCCGCGATCTGGGCGAACTCCTCGAGCAGCTCGCGCTGGCGGGCGTTGAGCTTGCGCGGCGTCTCGACGAAGACCCGTGTCAGCTGGTCGCCGCGGCCGTAGCCGTGCAGGTCGGGTACGCCCTTGCCGCGCAGGCGAAACACGCTGCCGGACTGCGTGCCTTCCTTGATCTTCAGCTTGACTGGTCCATCGAGCGTCGGAACCTCGATCTCCGCGCCGAGCGACGCCTGGGGGAAGCCGATGCGCACGTCGCACACGACGTCGTTGCCGTCGCGGCGGAAGACGTCGTGCTCCTCGACGTTGATCACGACGAAGAGGTCGCCCGAGCCCGCGCTGCCGGCCTCGCCCTCGCCGCGCAGCTTGAGGCGCGTACCCGTGTCGACACCGGCGGGAACCTTGACGTCGAGCGTGTGGTCCTTGCGAACGCGGCCGGCGCCGCTGCACGTCGCGCACGGGTCCTTGATGATGCTGCCGCGGCCGTTGCACTGCCCGCAGGTCTTCGCGATCGAGAAGAAGCCCTGCTGGAAGCGGACCTGGCCGGCGCCGCGACAGGTGCCGCACTTGGTGGGCTGCGCGCCGCCCTTGCCCCCGGTGCCACTGCACTCGTTGCACTGTACCGCGCGCGGTACGGAGATCTCCCTGTTGCAGCCGAACGCGGCCTCCTCGAAGCCGATCGTCAGCGTGTAGCTCAGGTCCTCGCCGCGGCGGCGACGGTTTCCCCTGCGGGCGCCGCCGCCGAAGAACTCGCCGAACAGGTCGCCGAAGATGTCCTCGAAGCCGCTGCTGCTGAAGTCGAAGCCGGCGTTGCCGCCCTCGAAGGCCGCGTGCCCGAAGCGATCGTAGCGCGCGCGCTGGGCCGCGTCCGAGAGGACCTGGTAGGCCTCCGAGCACTCGCGGAACTTGCCCTCCGCGAGCTTGTCGTTCGGATTCCGGTCGGGGTGGTACTTGAGCGCGAGCTTGCGGAACGCCTTCTTGATGGTCTCCTCGTCGGCGGTGCGCTCGACCTCGAGGACCTCGTAGTAGTCGCGTTTGGCGGACACGGCGGAATCCGGGCGCGATTGTCGGTCAGTTGGCGCTGCGACGCAAGAGAAGACCCCCCGGGCCGAGGACGGCGGGTGCCGTCCCGCGGCCCGCGGGATGCGTCAGCCTTCCTTCACTTCCTCGAAGTCGGCGTCGACCACGTCGTCCTTGCGCGACGACTCGCCACCGCTCGCGGCCCCGGCACCGCCGTCGCTGCCGCCGTCGGCCGACGGACCGCCCTGGGCCTGCGCTGCCTTCGCGTACATCGCCTCGGCCAGCTTGTGCGACGCCTTGCTCAGGTCGTTCGCTGCGGCCTTCAGGCGCTCCGCCTCGGCGCCGGTGTCCTCGATCACCTTCTTCGCGTCGGCGATCGCGGTCTCCACCCCGAGCTTGCCCGCGGCGTCGATGCTCGCACCGTTCTCCGCGAGCGACTTCTCGGTCTGGTAGATCAGCGAGTCGAGCTGGTTCCTCGCCTCGATGGTCTCGCGACGCGTCTTGTCCTCGGCCGCATGCGACTCCGCCTCGCGGATCATCTCCTTGATCTCCTGATCGGAGAGACCCGAGGACGCCGTGATGCGGATCGACTGCTCCTTCCCGGTGCCGAGATCCTTCGCGCTCACGTGCACGATGCCGTTGGCGTCGATGTCGAAGGCCACCTCGACCTGCGGCATGCCGCGCGGCGCCGGCGGGATCCCGACCAGGTCGAACTGGCCGAGCAGCTTGTTGTCGGCCGCCATCTCGCGCTCGCCCTGGAACACGCGGATGGTCACCGCCGTCTGGTTGTCCGACGCCGTCGAGAAGACCTGGCTCTTCTTGGTGGGAATCGTCGTGTTCTTCTCGATGAGCTTGGTGTTGACGCCGCCGAGCGTCTCGATGCCAAGGGACAGCGGGGTGACGTCGAGCAGCAGGACGTCCTTGACCTCGCCCTTGAGCACGCCGCCCTGGATCGCCGCGCCCATGGCGACGACCTCGTCGGGGTTGACGCCGCGGTGCGGGTCCCGGCCGAAGACCTTCTTGACGCGCGCCTGCACGGCCGGCATGCGCGACATTCCGCCCACGAGCACGACCTCGTCGATGTCCTTGGTCGCGAGGTTGGCGTCGCGCAGCGCCGTGACCGACGGCCCGTCGAGCCGGTCGAGCAGGTCGCCGCACAGCGCCTCGAGCTTCGCGCGCGAGAGCTTGATGTTGAGGTGCTTCGGGCCCGACGCGTCGGCGGTGATGAACGGCAGGTTGATGTCGGTCTCGGCCGAGCTCGACAGCTCGATCTTGGCCTTCTCCGCCGCTTCCTTGAGACGCTGCAGCGCCATGCGGTCGCCGCGCAGGTCGATGCCCTGGTCCTTCTTGAACTCGTCGGCCAGGTACTCGATGACGTGCTGGTCGAAGTCCTCGCCACCGAGGAACGTGTCGCCGTGCGTCGACTTGACCTCGAACACGCCGTCGCCGACCTCGAGGACCGAGATGTCGAACGTGCCGCCGCCGAGATCGAAGACCGAGATCTTCTCGTCCTTCTTCTTGTCGAGGCCGTAGGCGAGCGACGCAGCGGTCGGCTCGTTGATGATGCGCAGCACCTCGAGGCCGGCGATCTTGCCGGCGTCCTTGGTGGCCTGCCGCTGGCTGTCGTTGAAGTACGCCGGGACGGTGATGACCGCCTGCGTGACCTTGTCGCCCAGGTAGTCCTCGGCGGTCTGCTTCATCTTCTGCAGGACGAAGGCCGAGATCTCCGCCGGGCTGTACTTCTTGCCGCGGCACTCGACCCACGCGTCGCCGTTGTCGGCGCGAACGATCTTGTACGGTAGGACCTTGGACGCCTTCTGGACCTCCGGGTCGTCGTACTTGCGCCCGATCAGGCGCTTGATGGCGAAGACCGTGTTCTCGGGATTGGTGACCGCCTGCCGGCGCGCGATCTGACCGACGAGCCGCTCGCCGTTCTCCGCGAACGCAACCACCGAAGGCGTGATGCGACTCCCCTCGGAGTTGGTGATCACCGTAGGGTCACCGCCCTCCATGATCGCCACGCATGAGTTCGTGGTCCCCAGATCGATGCCAATGACTTTGCTCATTTACTCCCCTCGCGGGTGATTTTCGCGGCTTCGGACGCCACCCTCGTCCTCGGCTGAAGGGCCCGCGATCAGCCTTGGATTTGCTCCGGATTTCTCGAAGGCAACGGACACGTAATCACGATGCGGGGTGAATCAACCCCGCGTCGTCGGAAATGCCGGCGAGCCGCTCCTCGAGGTGGCCGGGGAGCGGGCGAGGGGGCGTGTGCTCGGGAGGTGCCCCCTCGCGGCGATCGCTCACCCCTTCGGCTTCGCGACCGTGACCTGCGCCGGGCGCAGCAGGCGCTCGTGCAGGCGGTAGCCCGGGGCGTGCTCGTCGACCACGGCACCGGCGGGGTGCTGCTCGGTGTCGACGTGCGCGACCGCCTCGTGGTGGGCGGGATCGAAGTGCTGACCGGCGGCCGCCACGCGGGTCACGCCGAAGCGGCCCAGGGTCTCGGCGAACTGGTGCAGGACCATCGTGACGCCCGTCACCAGATTGTCGACGCGCGCGGCCTGCTCGGGCGATTCGCCCTCGGCACCCTTCGCGGCGGCGTCGATGGCGCGCTCGAGGTTGTCGATCACTGGCAGCAGGTCACGCAGCAGGTGCTCGCTCGCGTAGCGCAGCGCCTCGGACTTGTCGCGCTGCATGCGGCGCTTGAAGTTCTCGAGGTCGGCGCGCTCGCGCAGCAGCCGGTCCTTGCCCTGCTCGATCTCGCTCGCCTTCTCCGCGATCTCCGCGCGCAGGCGGTCGATCGTGTCGAGCGCGTGGTCGAGGTTGCGTGGCGTCGGCTCGGCTGCGGGGTCGTGCGCCTGCGGCGCATCGGCCGGGATCTGGCCGTGCAGGTGCGCGTTCCCCAGCGCGTCGTAGCCCTGCGTCCCGTCTGCGGGGCGCGGCCCGTCGCCACCTTCCCGGTGCTCCTTGCTCATCGTGTGCTCGAAACGCGTCTCGTCCCCGACCGGCCGGCTCCGGGAACCTAAGGAGCGACCTTTTCGGTGTCAATTCCCTGCGGCGAGAAAGAGTTGGTGTGGTACACGCAGCCCGTGCGGCTCGAATCCACGCCGGCCATCGTGCTGCGCACGCGCGAGTACGGCGAGTCCGACAAGATCGTCACCGTGCTGTCGCGAGCGGCCGGCAAGTTCTCGGGGATCGCGAAGGGTGCCATGCGCTCGCAGCGCCGCTTTCCCGGCACCCTCGAGCTGTTCTCGCACGTCACCCTGGACTTCAAGCGGCGTCCGCACAGCGAGCTCGCCTTCCTCGACCGCGCGGTGCTGCTGCAGCCCTGGCCGCGGCTCCTGAGCACGCTCGAGCGCTTCACCGCGGCGAGCCACGTCGTCGAGCTGGCCGACAAGGTGACCGTCGAGAGCGAGGTCGGCGACGATCTGTACGCCATCGTGACCTCGACCCTGGCGCGCCTGAACGCGGCCGAGCCCGGACCCGCGACGCTGCGTCTCTTCGAGCTCGCGGCGCTGCACGCGTCCGGCTACCGGCCCGAGCTGGTCGTGTGCCGCGGGTGCGCGGGGCCGCTCGCGTCGGACCGCGGCCCCGTGCGGCTGGTCGGCGGAATCGGCGGCGTGCTGTGCTCGCAGTGCCGGGGGGCCGAGGAGGGCGGCATGCTGCTCTCGAACGACGGGCTCGCGTGCCTCGGCCACCTGCAGGATGCCGTGACCCGCGCCGGCTTCGCCGGCGGACACGACTCTTCGGCCGGCTCTTCCGGTGGGCCCGACGCTCGCGTCGGCTTCGCCAACGGACGCGACGCGCACGGCTCCGCCAACGGACACGAGCCGCACGACCCGTGGGCAGTCGAACACGCGGTGGCGGCGCGGCTCACCTCGCGCGTCGAGCGCGAGATGGCGCTCGCGCTCGACATGCTCCTGGCGCCGCACCTGCGTGGTCGCCTGCGGTCGCTCGAGCTGCTCGGGCCGGTGCTGAACGACCGCGCCGGCGGTTAGGACGCCTTGCGGCGAGCGCGGTCGCGCCCGCCTCGCCGTGGACGGTCAGGCCAGCGCGTCGCGCAGGGCCGCCGCGAGCGATGCCTGCGTGAAGGGCTTGGTCAGGTAGCCGTTCGCCCCGGCCTCCTGCGCGCGCCGGCGATGCTTCTCGCTCGAGCGCGAGCTGCACACGATCACCGGCAGCGTGACGAGCCGAGGATCCGAGCGGATCTCGCCGAGCAGCTCGTAGCCGTGCATGCTTGGCATCTCGAGGTCGGTCACCAGCACGCGGTAGTGCCCGCGCCGGAGCTTCTCGAGCGCGTCGCGCCCGTCGACGGCGGTCTCCGCGGTCCAGCCCTCGGCGGCGAGGAAGTGACTGCCGAGCTTGCGCACGCTGATCGAGTCGTCGGCCCACAGGACCGTGGCTGCGTCCGCTTCCTCGGCGGCGTCCTCGGCAGGGGCGGACCTGGCGGCGGACTGCGCCGCGGCACGCGCCAGCTCCGAGCCGACGAGATCCGCGAGGCGACCGACGTCGAGAACGAAGATCACCTGCCCGTCGCCGGCGAACGTGGCGCTGTTCAGGAAGGGATGGCCGGCGAAGAGCCGTCCGAGCGGGCGGACCACCGCCTCGCGCTGCGCCTCGATGCGGTCGACCAGCAGCGCCATGCGGTGCTCGCCGCCGCGCAGCACGACCGCGGTCGCACCGGGGCCCGCGACGGCGCGCGTGGTGCGGCCCCGCTGGGCGTCGTCGCGGCCCGTCTGCCACGCGGTGCCCGTGCAGCTCGCGGTGAGCAGGGGCAGCGACAGCGCGGGTACGTGATCCTCGCCGACCTTCAGCAGGATCCCGTCCGCGGTCTCGCGCAGCATCTCGGGCTCGACGTTGAGCACCGACTCGACCGGTCCCTGCGACAGCGCGTAGGCCTGGTTGCCCGCGCGCAGCACGAGCACCTGATCGATCATCGCGGCGAGCGGCAGGCGGATCGTGAAGGCGGCGCCGCGGCCGTCGCGGGAATCGACCGTGACCGTGCCGCGCAGCTGCTCGACCTCGCCCATTACCACGTCCATGCCGATGCCGCGCCCGGCGAGATCCGTCACCCGGCTCTGCGTCGAGAAGCCGGGGCGGAAGATGAGCTTCGCGAGCTCGTCGCGCGACACGGTCTCGCTGGGCGAGATCAGCCCCTGTCGCTCGGCCTTGCCCCGGATCGCGGTGAAGTCGAGGCCGCGCCCGTCGTCGCGGACGGTGACCTCGACGCTGCCGTGCCGCTGCACCGCGCGCAGCTCGATGGTGCCCACCTCCCGCTTGCCGCGGGCGCGGCGCTCCTCGGCCGGCTCGATGCCGTGCGACACCGAGTTGCGCACGAGGTGGAGCAGGGGCCCGTAGAGCGCCTCGATCACGGCGCGGTCGACCTGGACTTCCCCGCCGACGCACTCGAGATCGATCTGCTTCCCGGTCTGCCGCGCGGCGTCGCGGATCGGACGCTGCAGACGGCGCAGCAGCGTGTCGATCGACAGGAGGCGCATGCCGGTGACGGTGCGCTGTAGGCTCGACGTCACCTTCGAGACCTGGCGGCTCTCCTCGGCGATCGCGTCGATCATGCCGCCGAGCTGCTCGACGATCTCGCCTGCGTCCGAGGCAAGCTCGACCAGCGTGCGCGTCAGCACGTTGAAGTCGTCGTACTTGTCGAACTCGAGCTCGCTGAACTCGAACGGGGCGTCGGCGGGTGGCGCGGCGTCGCCCTGCGCCTGCGCCGGATTGAACTCGAAGCCCCGGAATCCCTCGACCGCCTCGTGGATCTGCAGCTTGCCCAGGCGCAGCTTGTCCTTGAGCTCGTAGATCGCGCTCATCGAGTCCTCGATGCGCGTCCGGCTGACGACGAGCTCGCTCACGCGGTTCATCAGCAGGTCGAGACGGCTCGCGTGCACCCGCACGATCGCCGAGTCGATGTCGCCCGGGGGCGCCGGCGCCGCGGTCTCCGCGGCGGGTGCCGCTCGGGCGGACCCGGCGTGTGCCGCGGGAGCCTGAGCGACGGGTGACGGAGGGGCACCCGGATCTCCCAGCACCTCCGCGACGCGCGCGTCGACGTCGGGCAGGATGTGATGCTCGTGCGGCACGCCGCGGACCTGCGCGAGCAGCCCCGCGACGGAGTCGACGAGCTCCAGCAGCAGCTCGATGAGCTTGTCCGGATTGCGCTCGACCGGGCTCTCGATGACGGTCTCGAGCAGCGTCTCGCCCGCGTGCAGCTGCACGGCGATGCGCGTCAGGCCGACGGCGGCCGCGGCTCCCTTCAAGGTGTGGAAGTGACGGAACAGCGCTCGCAGCTGCGTGCGGTCGCGCGGGTTGCGCTCGAGGTAGAGCAGGGCGGTCTCCGACGCGCTCAGCGCCGCGTCGGCGTCGAGGGTGAAGGCCTCCATCATCTCGGGCTCGATCTGGGGCGCGTCGTCCGCGGCGTCCTCGACCTCCTGCTGCAGCGCGGATACGGGCGCGAACGCCGCACCGTCGTCGGCGAGGGCGTCGGGCGGCGGCGGGGCCAGCGCGTCCGCGTCGTCGGCGAGGAACGCTCGCGCGGTTGCGGCGACGAGCTCGAGCTGGATCATCGGGGGCTCGAGACCGGCCGCGAGGAAGACGGTCTCGATCGGGCCGCTCAGCTCGTCGATGAACTCCGGGGGCAGCGGCAGGGCGGCCTCTTCGGCGTGCATGTCGAACGCGTCCTGCAGGACCTTGCCGACGTCGCGCAGGTCGTTGCGGCCGGCGGTCGCGGCGCTGCCCTTGACGGTGTGGAAGATGCGTCCCAGGTCGGCGCACACGTTGGACTGCTGCGCCGGATCGGCGAGTCCGCCGAGCAGCTCGGGAACGGCGCCGAGCAGCTCGCGCAGCTCCTGCTGGAAGGTCTCGGCGAGGAACGCCGCGAGCTCGGGATCGTAGGCCGCGGTCGAGCCGTCGTCGCCCTCCGCTCCGTCGTCGGCCAGTGCGAGGGCGCCATCGAGGCTCTCGTCGAGCGGCTCGTCGCCGGTGAAGGGCGGCGGCGCTTCGAGCCCGGGCTCGTCACCGACCTCCTCCTCGAAGTCGGGCATCGCGGCCTCGGCCACCTCCTCGCGCAACAGCTCGCTCTCGAGCGTGGCGCGCGTCGCGGGCGCGAACGTGTCGAGCAGCTCGCCGAGCAGCCGCTCCTGGCTCAGGCCGCTGCCGTCGAGGCAGTCTTCCAGCATGCGCTGCGCGGGGCCGAGCGCGTCGCGCGTCGCGCGCATCAGGTCCTGCGCCGCTTCGCGGTTGCGCTCCGCCTCGGCGAGCGCGAGCTCCGACGCGCGCTGCAGGATCGCTCCCGCGTGGCTCAGGTACGGCAGCTCGGCGAGCGCGGCCGAGCCCTTGAGCGCGTGCCCGCGTGCGGCGATCTCGGTGAGGGCCGAGGGATCGTCCTCCTGCCCGGCGACCCGGCTCAGGCGCGCGCTCATTCCGGCGAGGAGCTCGCGCGCCTCGACGCGGAACAGGTCGCGGATGGTGCCGACGCTCGGTCCGATCGGCGCCGTGTCCGAAGCGCGGGGTCGCGACCCGGCCTCGGCGGAGGCGCGGAGTCGCGTGTCGGCCTCCTGTTCCCGGCCCATGCCGCCGTCGCTCCGCTCGCTCACGCCCGGGTCGCCCACCGGCCGCTACGCATGGAACTGGCTCGCACGGGCGCCGAGCTCCTCCGAAGCGCTGAGGATCTGCGCGGTGGTGCGCCGCGCCTGCTCGCTCGACTGCTGCACGCCCTTCGCCGCGTCGGCGATGCGCTTGAGGGTCGTGTCGATCTCCGTCGCGCGGTCGAGCTGCTGCGTGGCGGCACCCGCGACCTGCTCGATCAGCGTGGTCGCCTCGCCGCTCACCGTCGCGACGCGCTCGAGCGCGTGGCCGGCCTGCGACGCGGCCGCGGTCTGCAGGTCGAGCCGCTCGGCCTGGCGCTCCATCCCGCCGACGGCTTCGTTCACGTCGGACTGGATGCCGGCGATCAGGCGCTCGACCTCCTTGGTCGCGGCGGCCGCACGCTCGGCGAGCTTGCGCACCTCCTCTGCGACCACCGTGAAGCCCTGGCCGTGCTCGCCCGCGCGCGACGCCTCGATGGCCGCGTTCAGCGCCAGCATGTCGGTCTGCGCCGACATCTTGGAGATGGTCCCGGTGATCGCCGAGATCTGCATCGAGCGCTCGCCGAGACGCTTGATCTTGACGGTGGCGGCTCGGGTCTCGCGCTGCAGCCCGTCCATGCCGGTGATGAGGTCCGCCAGGGCCGTCTGGCCCTGGCGGCTCGCCTGCTCCGAGCGTCGCGCGGCGTCGACCGCGCCGGTGCACTGCTCGACGATCTGCTGGTTGCCCGAGCGGAGGGCCTGCGCGGTCGTGGCCAGGCTGCCGCACTCGCGTGCCTGCGACGAGGCGGTGGTGGCCGCTTGCTCGGCGCAGCCCTTGACCTCGCTCGCCGACGTGCCGACCCGGCTCGACACGTCGCGCATGCCGGTGACCAGCGCGCCGATGCCGTCGAGCATCTCGTTCATCGCGCGCGAGACGTTGCCGAGCGAGCCTCCCTCGACCCGGGCGCGCGGCGTGAGGTCGCCGCCGGTGGCGGCGCGCACGACGTCGAGCAGCGACTCGGCGTCGCGTGTGGAGCGCTGTCCCTCCTGCTCGAAGCGGGCGAGCGCCGTCGCGCGCTCGTCGAGGAGCCGGTTGATCACGGAGGCGAGCTCGGCGACGGGCCCATCCTGCTTGACCTCGAGCCGCGCCTGGCGATCGCCGCGCTGCGCGCGAGAGAGCACCGTCGAGAGCTCGCGCAGGCGTCCGGAGAACTGGCTCCACAGCCGCGCGCCGAGGAACCAGCCCAGAAGTGCCGCGACCAGCACCGCACCCGCGACGTTGAGCGCGACGCGGAAGAGCGGCGCCATCGCGGTCGCGCGCGGCATCTGCACCCCAACGGCCCAGCGCGCGTCGCCGACCTGTAACGGGGCGACGGCCGCGAGCACGTCTCCGGCGGCGCTGGCGTAGCTGCCCGCACCCTCGGTTCCCTGCAGGGCCTCGTCGAGCGCTGCGGTCGGAAGATCTCCAGCCGCGTCACCGTCGGCGGTGGAAGGCGGTGCTCCGAGCGCGGCGCGCACCTGGTGGCTTGGGTCGACGAGCCACGCCGAGCCCGCGTCGCCGAGGCCGAGCGACAGCGTCTGGCCGCTCGAGCCGCCCAGCGCCGCCTCGAGCTGCGCCTTTCCGATCGCGACCACCAGAGTGCCGAGGCGCGTGGCGCCGTCGAGCACGGGCGTCGCCGCGTAGAGCATCGTCTGCCCGTCGAAGGCGGGATCCGCGCCCGCGTCGACCAGCGTCACGGTGCCGTACTCGTTGCGGCTCTCGGCACGCTGCACCACGGCCGCGAGCCGGCTGTCCGGTGCGAGCTGCGGCGTGGCGCCGGACGCGTAGGCGACGCGTGCTACGCCGTCGTCGAGCAGCAGGACGTAGGTCCATCCGTTGTGCTCCGCGGTGGCCGCGAGCCAGCGCGGCGAACGCGGCGCTGCGGCGTCGTCGTTGCCGCCCTTGCGCGCGACGCCCGCCCGGCGCTGCGCGTCGCGGACCTCGCGAAGGAAGCCGGTGATGCGCGAGTCTCCCGCGAGCTCGCCGATCTCGTCGGAGACGGTGCGGGTGAAGCGCGCGACGTCGGCGTCGACCGCGGCGCGAACCGTCTCGAGCCGGGTGAGCGAGCCGTCGAGCAGCAGCTGCCGCGCCGCGAACAGGGTCGTGGCTCCTGCCGCGAGTGCCACGACCGCCGCCAGCAGCGCGATCCGGAGCGCGCCCGCGCGCGCCGGATCGCCGGACTGGCTCCGCGTCGCCGTCGACAGGCGTGGGCCCGCCGCGGCGATCGTTCGGGTTTGCGCCTGCATGTCCCTACCTCCCCCCGACGGGCGGTTCTTCGCCCGCTGCCGGCCCGTCCGGACTGGCGACGTCGCTCGTCGTCTCGGCGGCTCCCCCCGGAGCCGCGCCGCCAAGCGACGCCATCGTCGATCCTGTCGTCTTCGTGTCACGGAGCCCTGCGGCGATCCTCTCGGCCACGCCGACGACCAGCCGCTCGGCGTCGAGCACCATGGTTTGCTCGGCGTCGCGCCCGATGAGCCCGCGCACCAGCGGATTCGTCACCGACGGATCGAGCTTCGTGCGCCGGATCTCCCACGGCGACACGTGCTGGATGATCACCACCTGGTCGACCACGGCGGCCATCGTGAACTCGCCCTGGAAGAGCAGCAGCAGGGTGTCGCCGCGCGCCGGCGGACGCTCCTCGAGCTCGAGGAAGCGGTCGACGTTCACCAGCGGCACGACCTCGCCGCGCAGGTTGAACGCGCCGAGCAGCTCGCGCGGCGCGTACGGCACCGGGGTGAACGAGCGCGCCTCGAGGATCTCCTTGGCGACGGTCGTGGCCAAGGCGAACCGGCGTCCGCCGCGCATGAAGATGCAGTAGTCGCTGCGCGGCGTCGCTGCGGCGCCGGCCTGGGGCTCTGCGGCGGCGGCGCTCATATGCTCACGACCTCGAGATCCATGGCGTCGCCGGCGTCGCCGGCGCGTACGGCGTGCGGAGCGATGCCGGACAGCGTCTCGATGACCGCCTCGACGGTCACGACACTGGTCGCGTCGCCGAGCTCGCCCGCCTCCGCTCCGTCGGTCGCGAGCGCGACGAAGCGCGCTGCGGGCTCGAGCGCGCGGCTGCGCGCGAACGCCGCGTCCGCCGCAGCGCTGCGCCCGGTCACGGCGACGACCGCGCGCGGGCCGAGCAGACGCACGAGGTGCGGCGCCTGAGCGAAGTCCTCGGCGACGACGACGGGTACGAAGGCGGCCTCGCGCAGCGCGGCCGGAAGCTCGGTCGCGGCGGCGTGCTCGAGCGGACAGATCACGACGACGTCGGGTGAGCGCGGCAGCGCTGCGCTCGGCGCGCCAGTCGCCGCGAGCAGGATCGCCGCCTCGCACAGAGCGCGGTGCGCTTCGAGGAGAGTCGAGGCCACGTTCGCGAACGAGCCGTCGCCGCGCACGCGGTAGGGTACGACGGTGTCGCCGTGCAGGTGGTGCGAGATGTCGTCGAGACGCGCAGCGGCCTGCTTGAGACGCGGGCTCACGCCGGGAAACGCGCCGCGCACCCCGCCCGCGGGCAAGCGCTCCTCGCACATCGCCGCCTCGAGCTGCGCCAGCAGCGCCGCGAACGCCTGCTCGATGCTGGCCGGAGCCACCGTCCCGGATGCGCCGTCGAGCGAGCGCGCCCGCATCGCGTTGTGCGCCTCGCGCGTGACCGGCGCCGGGTGCATCACCGTCGCCGTGCCCGGCGCCGCGGCCGCGCCTGCGCGGGCGCGGGCGAGAGCGTTCTGTACGACCGACGCGACCACCTGCGGCTTGAAGGGCTTGGTGATGTAGCTCACCACGTTCGACGCATCCTGGTAGGCCTGGCGGATGGAGGCGCCCTTGGCCGAGACCAGGACGATCGGCGTGAACGCGGTGCTCGGCGTCGCGGCGAGCGCTGCGCACACGTCGGGAGCGCGCATGTCGGGCAGCACGTAGTCGAGCAGGATCAGATCCGGCGTGAAGGAGGTCGCGTGCTCGAGCGCCTGCGCGCCGTCGGCTGCGAAGTCGAGCTCGTAGCCGAGCGGCTTGAGGATCAACTCGAGGGCCCGGCGGATCGTCAGGCTGTCGTCGACGACCAGGATGCGCGAGGTGCTCAAGATGCCGAGGCTCCGGCGGTCGTCGCTTGCGTGGTGCTCACCTTCTCGCCCGACGTCTCGCTGCCGACGCGCGACACGAGGCCGCGCGGCTCGAGCATCAGGTGGGGACGCCCGTCGAGCATCAGGAGGAAGCACAGCGGGCTGCCCGCCGCGTCGCGCAAGCGGGTCGGCATCGGCGGCGTGCGTGCGAGCGACACCGAGCGCACGCCGAGGCAGGCGTCGATGCGCAACCCGACCGGACCCGCTGCGGTGCGCAGCACCATGATCTGACCCGAAGGCTCCTCGGCGGCAGCGCCGACCCCGGTCACGTCGCCCCAGTCGACCAGCGGCACCGTCGTTCCGTGGGCGAGGGTCGCGCTACTCGCCGACGCGGCACCGCCACCGATGTCGAAGATCCCTTCGATCGCGTCGAGCGCCACGCAGATGCGGCAGCCGTGCGCACGGACGAGCATCAGCCGGATGCCGCCACGCTCCTCCTCGGTCCCCTCGAGCTTTCCACCACCGAACATAAGCCACACGTTCCCGCGACGCGCCCCGCGCGCCGCGTCGTTCCGTCGGGTCTCGACCGATCCGCGCCGCGCAGAGCGGCTGCCTCCGCCTTCGACGCTGGATCGCGAGAACTTGAGACGCGGAAGCCCGCCGAGCGCAGAGCGCGTGCCACGGTGGTCGGCGCCATCAAGTCCGCGCGACGCAGTGCCGAAATCCGGAGCGGGACGCCGTGCGCGGGAGGGTGTGTCGTTGATCGCTGAGGCCGGAACGATGGAAATGCGTGCCGACGCCGGGGGCGCGTCCGGGAGGGAGTCCGAGGCGGCGCTCCACAAGGAGTCTGCGGCGTTCTTGTCGACGCACCTGCTGCGCGAGCTGGTGGTCGCCGACGCGCGCGACCACGGCCCTGCCGACGAGCCGGCTGTGCGCGCCGAGGCCCTGCTCGCCGCGGTGCTCGCAGGCCTCGACCTCACCGAGGGGGCCATCGTCCGCGCCGATCCGTCGGGCGGCGGCACCTGCCTCGCAGTGCGGGGCATTCCCGATCACGCGCGCCAGCTGCTCGAGGCTCGCGGCGCGCAGATCGAGCAGCTCGGACCGTCGCTGCTGCAACGTGCGCTCGCCGCGCATCGCGTGCTGCTGCTCGACCGGACCACGCGCGAGCCGCTGATGCCCGCGCTCCGCGACGGGAACCCCGGCATCGAGAGCGCGGTGATCGTACCGCTGGCCGATCTCGGCGTTCCCGTCGGCGTGCTGCTGCTCGCGGCGCGTGGGCGCAAGCTGAGTGCGCCCTTCCTGCGCTCGCTGGCAGTCGCCTTCCGGCTCCTCGGCATCCTGCTCGCGCCCGGACGGGGTGCGGCGGCGCGCCCGCCCGAGTTCGCAGAGGAGACGCCGCCCGCGGCCGACGGCGAGCGCTACCTGTTCGAGATCGAGGAGCTGACCGCGCGTCTCTCCGAGGTGCGCGAGTCGGCGCAGCGCACCGAGGAGCGCGCGTCGAGCGCGGAGACGGCGCTTCGCGCCGAGCTCGAGAGTGCCCGCGCGCGCGTCGCGGGGCTGGAGGCGCAGCTCGCGAGCGCTGCGGCGCCGGCACGCGCCCGCGAGCTCGAGCTCGAGACGCTGTGCGGCGACCAGGCGCGCGCCATCGCGGAGCACGAGCGCCGCGCCGCCGCGCTCGAGCGCGAGGTCGCGCTGCTGCTCGAGGGCGCCGCGCACCGCGACGCGGGCGACGTCATCGAGCTCGACGTCTCCGACAGCTGGCCCGAGGCGGCGCTGCAGGACGCGAGCCCGGCCGACGCGTTGCGCGAGCCCGGCGATGCGGACGGGCGGGAAGCAACCATCGAGCTCGAGGAGACCGATGACGAGCAGCTCGGCGCGATCGCCGAGGCGGCCGCCGCCGCGATCGCCGAGGACGCAGCCAGCCGGGACGCTGCGGCCGGCGCGCTGCGGTCCGACGCCGAGACCGAGGACCCGTCGGGTGCCGGCGGTGACCCCTCGCGCGAGCCGCTCTCGCTCCTCGAGGCCGCGGCGCAAGCCGCAGACCAGGTGCGCGACGAGCCCACCGAGGACCAGGTCGCGGCCGGCGAGGAGCTGGCCGCCCATGCGCCGTGGGCGGTGTTGCACGTCGACGGACGCGAGGGCGCACGGGTGCTCGCCCGCACCGCCGCCGAGGAGGGCGGGGCGGTCTACTGGTGCGGCGAGGGCGATCTGCCGGTCGCGGACCGCGCCCTCGTCGTGGTCAACCTGCTCGACGACGCGCTGCCGCGCGTCGCGAGCTCGCGGTCGGGCCTCTGGGATGCGTCGCGCTGGATCGTCTACGGCGCGACCGACGGCAACGCGGGCTTCGAGCTGCCGTCGTGCGGGCTGGTGCGGCGCCCGATCGACCCGCGCGGCTGTATCGAGCAGCTCCACCTGGCGGCGGGCTGCAAGCCGTCGGGGATGCTGCTGGTGAGCGCGCAGCTGCGCGAGGTGGTGCCGCTCCGTCAAGCACTGCAGGAGGTCGACGTCGCAGGGTCGGTCGCGTGCGACGTCCGCCAGGCCCTCGACCTGCTCGAGATCGTGCGCCGTCCCGAAGTGATCCTGATCGACCTGGCGCTGCCGCAGGGGCAGGGGCTCGGGCTGGCGGCCCAGCTGCGGCGCCAGCCGGAGACGGCCTCGCTGCCGCTCCTGCTGCTTCTTCCACCCGAGCCCGACCCGGTGCGCCTGCTGCGCGAGGCCGAGAAGGCCCGGATGCTCGTTCCGTTCGGTGACGCGGACGCGCACCGCCTGGTGCGCACGGTACTGGCCGGGCGCGCCTGACCGGCGCAGCCGCGAGCCGTGCGCTCGCGCACCGTCGCTGCGTCTCCTGCTGGCCTGGCCGCAGGGCACGTGCTAGCCGGGCTAGTTCTCGCGGCAGCGACGGCGCGGAGCGTTTCCCCGCCGTCCGCCGCGTCTCTCATCGCAGGAGCCCACGGTCATGACGGACGAGGCAACGGAGGCGCCGCAGGCGGCACCCGCGCACGACGCCGGTCGCATGGAGCGTATCGTCAATCTGGCGAAGCGCCGCGGCCTCGTCTTCCAGTCGAGCGAGATCTACGGCGGCCTGTCGAGCTGCTGGGACTACGGTCCGGTCGGCGTCGAGCTGAAGCGCAACGTCAAGGACGCGTGGTGGCGCGAGATGGTCTGGTCGCGCGGCGACATCGTCGGCCTCGACTGCTCGATCCTGATGCACCCGCGTGTGTGGGAGGCATCGGGACACGTCGCCGGCTTCACCGACCCGCTGGTCGATTGCAAGAAGTGCAAGGTGCGCTTCCGTGCCGACCACCTCGCGGAGGCGCGCTGTGGTCTCACGCCGACGCGCCGCGCCGGCGACTGCGGCGGCGAGCTCACCGAGGCGCGCCAGTTCAACCTCATGTTCAAGACGTTCATGGGGCCGGTCGAGGAGGACGCGAACGTCGTCTTCATGCGCCCGGAGACCGCGCAGGGCATGTTCGTGAACTTCGCGAACGTGCTCGACACCGCGCGGCGCAAGCTGCCGTTCGGCATCGCGCAGACCGGCAAGTCGTTCCGCAACGAGATCACGCCGGGCAACTTCCTGTTCCGCACGCGCGAGTTCGAGCAGATGGAGATGGAGTTCTTCGTCAAGCCGGGCGAGGACATGAAGTGGTACGAGTACTGGAAGCAGGAGCGCTACGAGTGGTACCTGCGGCTCGGCATCAAGCCGGAGAACCTGCGTCTGCGTGAGCACGCCTCCGATGAGCTCGCGCATTACGCCAAGGGCTGCGCCGACGTCGAGTACCGATTCCCGTTCGGCTGGTCGGAGCTCGAGGGCATCGCGAACCGCGCCGACTTCGATCTCAAGCAGCACACGCAGTTCAGTGGCAAGGACCTCTCGTACTTCGACGAGGAGGCGCGGGAGCGCTACGTGCCCTACGTGATCGAGCCGGCGGCCGGCGCCGATCGCGCGACGCTCGCCTTCCTGGTCGACGCGTACGACGAGGACGAGGTCGAGGGCGAGACGCGTGCCGTGCTGCGCCTGCACCCACGCCTCGCTCCGGTGAAGGCCGCGGTGTTCCCGCTCATGCGCAAGGCGGGCCAGCCCGAGAAGGCGCACGAGATCCTCACGAGGCTGCGCCCGCACTTCCCCGTGCAGTACGACCAGGCGGGCTCGATCGGCCGTCGCTACCGCCGCCAGGACGAGATCGGCACGCCGTGGGGCGTCACCGTCGACCACCAGACGATGGAAGACGGCACCGTCACCGTCCGCGACCGCGACAAGACCACGCAGGAGCGCATCCACGAGAGCGAGCTGTTGCCCGAGCTGCTGCGCCGCATCGCCGGCGCTTGACTCGCGGCGACCGGGCCGTCGAGCGGAGGGCGCGGCTGGTGGTCGGATGTGGCGGGTGGTCGGGTGTGCCGCCCGGTGCGCTCAGGGCGCCACGACCCCGCCGCACGACGAGCCCGCGCCCGCGGTGCAGCCGTAGCAGTGGTTGCCGGTGACGACCGTTCGCCGGCCGAGCCTGGCCGCGTCGAAGTCGCGCACGTGCTGCGGCGCGGCGCCGTCCACCGCGAGGTCGAGCATCTGGTTGAAGTCGCAGTCGTGCAGCGTGCCGTCCCAGGCGACCGACACCATGCCGCGGCACATCACGCCGGCCGCCGCTGCCGGGTTGAACGCGCCGGAGAGCCGCTGCAGGTACGCCGCGTCGTTTCCGCTCGTGACCAGGAAGTCGAGAAAGCGGCTGATCGGCATGTTGGTGATCGTGAACAGCCGGTCGAACGCGACGCCCCACCTCTGCTGCAGCTCGCGCCGGAACTGCGCCTCGATCGCACCCTGACGCGGCGGCAGGAACGCGCCGACCGGGTTGTAGACCAGGTCGAGCTCGAGCCCGCTCGACGGGTCACCGTAGCCGAGCGCGTTCAGCTTCCGGATCGCGGCGATCGACTTCTCGAACACGCCCTCGCCGCGCTGCGCGTCCGTCTGCGCCGGACGGTGGTACGGCAGCGACGCGATCACCTGCACGCGGTGCGCCGCGAGGAACTCCGCCAGATCGCCCTGCGACGGCAGCAGCAGCACGGTCAGGTTGCAGCGGTCGATGACGTGGCGGCCGAGCGCCCGGCTGCGCTCGACGAGGAAGCGGAAGCACTCGTTCAGCTCGGGCGCACCGCCGGTGACGTCGACGGTGTCGATCGACGGCGCCGAGGCGAGCGCAGCCATGCAGGACTCCGCGGTCTCCCGCGTCATGCGCTCGCGGCGGTCGGGGCCCGCGTCGACGTGGCAATGCCCGCAGGTCTGGTTGCACACCTTGCCGACGTTGATCTGCAGCACGCGAAGTCCGGTCGCACGCAGCGGGTGGAGCCCGGCGCCGGCGAGCGCCGTCGCGAACGGCGGCACCGCGGCACCCGCCAGGAGGCGCCGCTGCTCCGCCGGCGCGGCGAGCGGGCTCCGTCGTGACTGCAGGCTCGGCTTCACGTCACAGGCAGAGCTTGTCGACCACGTTGCGCATCTGCATGCCGTGGACGAGGGTCGCGCCGCCACGGATCGCACACGCGACGTGCACCGCCTCGGTCATCTCCTCGACGTTCGAGCCCTTCTCGAGGCACGACTTGCTGTAGGCGTCGATGCAGTACGGGCACTGCACCGCGTGCGCCACGCCGAGCGCGATCAGCGCCTTCTCGCGCTCGGTCAGGGCACCCTCGGCGAACACCGCCGCGTAGTACTCCTGGAACTTCTGCCAGAGCTCGGGATTGCCCTTGCCCATCTCGGCGAACCGGCCGAGGTCTGCCCCGTGGTAGTAGTGGTCCATGGTCGCGCTCCGTCGGTTCGACGCCGGCCGTGGCTCGACCGCGTCGCCGCCCCGAGTCTCGCCTCGGTCGGGCGGGGACGCAAACCTCCCGAGGCGCCGGCGGTGCCGATCGGTTCGTCCGGGCGGGTCGGCGCGCACCCGAGGTGGCTGCTATCGAGCCCCCGTGGCCGCGTCTTCTGCTCCATCGCCCGCTTCATCGCCCGCGCGCGAGGTCGAGGTCGTCGTCGGCCTCGGTGAGCCGGAGGACGACGCGAGCCTGCGCGTGCGGGTGGCGCGCAAGCTCGGTGTCGAGACCGTGGAGCTGCCGTCCCTGCGCCTGCTCAAGCGCTCGCTCGACGCCCGCGGCGGGCGGGTCCGCTTCCACCTCCTGCTCGAGGTCGGCGGCGCGCCGCCGCCGGCGCTGGCGCTGCCCGAGCCGCGCGAGGTCGGTGGCGCGCGCCACGTGGCGATCGTCGGCGACGGACCGGCGGGCCTGTTCTGCGCCTACCAGCTCGCGCGCGCGGGCGTGGCCTGCACGGTGCTCGATCGCGGCAAGCCGGTGCAGCCGCGGCGGCGCGACCTGCGCGGCCTCCAGCAGGAAGGCCGCGTGGATCCCGACAGCAACTACTGCTTCGGCGAGGGCGGCGCTGGAACCTACAGCGACGGCAAGCTCTACACGCGGGCGCACAAGCGCGGCGACGTGCGCGACGTGATCGAGATACTCGTGCGCCACGGCGCCCCCGACCAGATCCTGACGGACGCGCGCCCGCACATCGGCTCGAACCGCCTGCCGCGCGTGATCGCCGCGCTGCGCGAGCACCTCGAGGGCGTCGGTGTCGTGTTCCGCTTCGAGAGCCGTGTCGTCGCGTTCGCGCGGGGTGCGGGCGGCCGCGTGCGCGGTGTCGTGCTCGCGGACGGAGCCGAGGTCGGCGCCGACGCGGTGGTGGTCGCGACCGGGCACTCCGCACGCGACGTGCTGCACGCGCTCGACGACGCAGGAATCCGTCTCGAGGCGAAGGGGTTCGCACTCGGCGTCCGGATCGAGCACCCGCAGGCCCTGATCGACCGACTGCAGTACGGCCCGTGCGCGGGGCACGCGTCGCTGCCGAGCGCCGCCTACAGGCTCGCGTACGACGTCGCCGGGCGCGGCGTGTTCTCGTTCTGCATGTGCCCGGGCGGCTTCGTCGTGCCCGCGTCGACCGGGCCCGACGGCCTCGTGCTCAACGGCATGAGCCTGTCACGCCGCGACTCGCGCTGGGCGAACTCCGGGCTGGTGGTCGCGATCGAGCCCGAGGACTGTGCGCGCGCCGGCCTCGCGGGGCCGTTCGCGGGCATCGAGCTGCAGCGGCGCGTCGAGCGCGCGGCGCTGGACGCCGGCGGCGGCGGGCTCCGGGCCCCCGCGACGCGCGCCGACGACTTCCTGGCCGGCCG
>VGTK01000007.1 GCA_016874715.1 Deltaproteobacteria bacterium
GAAATCGACGTCCAGAGTCGCCCTCAGAGCCCTGATCTCGGGTCGGCCCATACCTCGGGTACCCCCGAAACGGGAGTGAGGGTTCCACTCACGTAACGAGCTCTCCGGAGAACCCGGGGCGGTTCAGGGGAAGGGGACCGCTGCCTTGTGCTAGTACGGCGGTTTCCAGTAGGTACCGAGCGTGGGGGATCCGGTTGTAACGGGTATGGGCTGTGTCACTCCGATCGGAGTGGGACGTGCCGAGTTCTCTGCGGCGCTTCGGGCTGGTCGGTCCGGCACGCGTGCGGCTGCATCGCTCGATGCGGCGAGGTACGCTTGTCAGGTAGCGGCGGAGGTCGGCGATTTCTCGGCGAGTGATTTCATGCGCGCCCGCGAGGCGCGGACGTCGCCGCGGGTCGTGCAGCTTGCTGTAGCTGCCGCTCGCTTGGCACTGGCCGACGCGGGCTTGGCGAATTGGCGCGACGCCGCGCGTGTGGGCGTCTTCTTGGGGTCGTCGGTCGGTCCGAGTGCGTATAACTTCGACCAGTTTGGGACGTTCTTGGAGCGAGGCGTTCGACGAATCCCGCCTGATTTTCCCGCGCAGGCACATTACGGCGTGATTCCCTCAGAGTGTGCGATCCAGCTCGGTGTGCACGGGCCTGTCATGGCGATCTCCAGCGCCTGTACCTCCAGTGCGGATGCCATCGGCTTGGGTGGTGCGATGATTCGCTCCGGAGTGGTCGACGTGATGATTGTTGGGGGCGCTGAGGCTCCGATATGTCCGATGTTGTTCGCGGCGTTCGATCGGCTTCGGCTGATGCCGAGCGGCTTCAATGCCGTGCCTCATCTTGCGAGTCGTCCGTTTGCTGCGGACAGGGGGGGATTCGTGCTCGGTGAAGGGGCTGGTGTTCTGATTCTGGAAGACGCCCATCACGCGATCTCGCGAGGGGGGCGTCCGATAGCTCACTTGGCTGGCTACGGAGCTACATGCGACGCGGAGTCGCACTTCAGTCATGCCGCGGACGGACGTGATGCGGCAGCGGCTATTCGCGCGGCTTTAGGAATGGCGGGGCGCCGGGCGGAGGAGATCGACTACGTAAATGCGCACGGATCCGCGACCAGGCAGAACGATTCCTTCGAGACGCGCGTGTTTCATGAAGTGCTGGGATCTCGGGCGAAGACTGTGCCTGTCAGTTCCTCAAAGTCGATGCACGGCCATTTGCTGGGAGCATCGGCAGCCGTGGAACTCGTCGCCACGATCATCGGTATGGACGAAGGCTTCGTACCTCCGACGATAAATTTGTACGCTTCGGACCCGGAATGCGATCTGGACTACGTCCCAAATCAGTCGCGGGCGTTAAAGGTGTCTGTAGCGCTTTCGACGAGTTTCGGTTTCGGTGCGCGGAATGCGGCTTTGGTTGTGACGAGGGTCGGCGATGACGGATAGGGCCGGGGTGCGAGAGTCGGTCGTAACGCAGATCGCGCTCGAGTTGGGTATTGAGCTGGAGGTCGTGCGAGGCGCTGGATCGCTCAGGAAAGAGATTGGCATGGACTCAGTCGCGGCGGCCAACATTCTGTTTGCGCTGGAGGCGCGCTACGGAGTCGAGGTCGATCTCGACGGAGCGCTCTCGGTGGATTCGGTGGAGGACGTAGTCGAGCTGTTGCTGGCTGCTATGTCCTGCACTAGGTGAGTAATGTCGCTCCGTGTGCAGGTGGTGAATGGGTTGGCGGCTCCTCTCACGCGATACATCGGTCGGCTCAAAGGGTGGGCTAGTGTCGAAGACGTTCGTAAAGTTAATGACCAGCTCTGCTCGCTGGTGCGTACCGCAGGAAGCCGTCCGGTCGTGCTTTGCTACCTCATCAAAGATGTCCTCCCGATGATGGTGGTCGCGGCGATCAATCCGAGCGGGGCGTTCGCTCGGCTTCGTTGGGTATGTGACGATACAATCGGCGGCTTGGTCAGCGCTCGGGTGATTGCGTCGCTCGGTGGCGGGGTGTTCATTCTTCCCTGGGGGAGCGCCGGTCGCCGCATTCGAGCGATAGGCGCCCTGCGCCAACTAGAAACGCCCTGGGGGATTACTGTGGACGGGCATGGGCCCTATGGGGAGGTAAACCCCGCGCTGGTCAGGCTCCTTTCTACGTTGGACGCGTTGGTGCTGCCCGTTGCCGCTACTGCGCACCCCGAAACTTATGTCCTGCTTCGGGCCAAGCTGGCGATTCCGTTGCCGTGGAGTGTCGTGAGGCTCCGTGTAGGTGCCATTGTGGATGTTCGCGAGCACGGTGTTGGCACGGGGCGCGTGTTGAGCGAACGACTGTCGAGCATTTCGCTGAGGGGGACGTGAGGATAGCGCGCAACAGCAGAACGATGCGGATCTTGGTCCCGGAGTGTCTGGGGTGGGCTTGGGCCAACTAGGTACGGAGATGTCTACGCCGACGGTGGAGGAGGACCGAGGGGTTCGTCGGAGGCTGTTTGTCGAAGGGTTGGCCGTTCGTGCCGCCCTCGGAGTTGTGTTCGCGATTTTGTTTGTGCTGCTTCTCTTGGTCACGGACATGGATCGGCGGAGTACTCTGGCGAGCGTCGCGATCTTGGCGGTGTTGGTGCTTGTGAATGTGCCCTACTGGTGGTTGGGGCGGCGCCGAGAGTTCCCAAGGGGCGACCTATTTCGCCATCAAGTAGTGGATGTCGTCCTATTGACTATATTGATCTATTATTTGGGCGGGATTCATGTTCCTTACGGTGGGCTGTCGTACGCTGTGTTGGTGTTGTTTGCGGCAGTTAGTGAATCGAAGCAGGCAGCGATGGTGTTGGCGGGATTCGCAAGTGTGTGCTTTACGATGCTGGTCTGTGCGGAGGCCTCGGGTGCGGTGCCGCCAGTGACGGGAATGTGGGAGCACCAGTTAACCGGAAGAGCGCAGATCGTCGCGTTTGCGACTCCGCTAACGTTCTTGTTCGCTCTAGCTTGGATCGGTGGGTCGCTAGCGGATCAGCTAAAGGCGGCGAATGCTAGCTTGTTGGAGTTTAGTGCGCGGATCGAAGAGCAGAACCGAACGCTCGAGCGCAAGGTCGCGGATCGGACTGCGGAGCTCGCCCGCGCCACGCAGGAGATCGAGGATCTTGTCCACATCGTCTCTCACGACCTCAAGAACGTCGCCGTCGCCGTCACCGAGACCGCCCGCAAGCTCGTGGCGCGCGAGGGCGGCAGTCTGTCGGAGCGCGGCAAGTCCTACGCAGCTAACGTTCTCGAGGACGGTCGTACGATGTCCCGGATGCTCGAGGACCTGCTCCTGCTCTTCCGGCACACCGATGGTGCCGGAACGCGTGCGGAGTGGGTGGACGTCGACGCCGTCGTCCGGCAGTCGCTGCGGCAGGTCCAGTACCAGGTCGAATCGAAGCGGATCGAGGTCTCGGTCGGGCCGCTGCCTTCCGTCTTTGCGGACACGCAAAAGATGCGGCATATCTTCGACAACCTGCTGAACAACGCTTGCAAGTACGTCGGCGACAAGAAGCCGGCGCGCATCGACGTAGGCGGGGATGTGAACGGAACGACGGTAAAGTTCTTCGTCCGCGACAACGGCGTCGGGATGGACGAACGGGAGCGAGCGAGGATCTTCCAGCTCTACCATCGTGGGCCTGTTCAGAAGGTGGAGGGGGCGGTGCAGGAGGGACACGGGGTAGGGCTGGCGATCGTCAAGCGGATCGTCGAGCGCTACGGCGGAGCGATCGCCGTGACGAGCGCGGCGCGCGAGGGCACCACCTTCGAGGTGACCCTGCCGCGTGGCGACGGGGCCGTGGCGTGAGCGCCGGCGCGACCGAGGCGATCGAGATCCTCGTCGTTGAGGACAACGAGCGCCATTCGGCACTGATCAAGGACGAGCTAGAGATCGAAGTGCCGACCTCCTCCGTAACGGTCGCGGCCAGCGTGGGCGCCGCCTTCGAGGCGCTGGCGGCTCGAAGCTACGACCTGGTCCTCCTGGACTTCAGGCTGCCCGACGGCGACGGCCTCGAGATCCTCACCCAGATGAAGGCCGACGGACGCCGAGAGCCGGTCGTGTTCGTGACGACCAGCTCCTCTACGACGACGGCCGTGGCGGCGATGAAGATCGGCGCGGAGGACTACATCGTCAAGGAGGAAGGGTATCTCGAGGTCCTCCCGTTCGTTGTGAACGAGGTGCTCGAGCGCGCGCGCCTCAAAGCGGAGCGCGCGGAGATTACCAAGAAGGCCGCCCAGGCGGACAGGCTATCCTCGCTCAACAACCTGATGGCGAGCATCGCGCACAACCTCAACAATCCGCTGACGACCGTGCGGACCTTCCTGGAGCTGCTGCCCGCGCGCTACGAGTCCGACCTGGAGTTCCGGACCGACTACTACAAGCTGGTGCTCGAGGCGGCGGAGAGAATCGGGCTTCTCATCTCGAACATGATGAAGGCGGTGACGGTTCCATCCGAGGGTGTGGATCCGCCGTGGGCCATCCGCGACCTGATGACGGAGCTCCAGATGTATGCCGCCCCGTCACTGCGTGACCGGCAGCTGCACCTCGAGATCGACTGCCCGGCGGAGACGCCGGAGCTCACCGCGCCGCGTGAGTCGCTCAAGCAGGCGCTGATCGTGCTCATCGACAACGCTGTCGCGTTCTCGCCGACTGGCGGGACGGTGCGGCTCGCATGCCGGACGAGTGTCGGCGAGGAGCCGTCCATCCTTCTCGAGGTGGCCGACGAGGGGCCTGGTGTTCCGCACGCTGATCGAAAGAAGATCTTCGACGCCTTCTACACGACGCGAACGGGCGGCAACGGGATCGGGCTCTTCGTCGCGCAGAACGTTGCCCGCGCGCAGGGCGGTGCGCTCGAAGTTGGCGACAACGCGCCGCGCGGAGCGCGCTTCTCGATCTCGCTACCCATCTCCTGACCCCGTGTACTGGCAGGTGACGACGGGCTGATCCTGTTCGATGGACGTACCAGGCGCGGCGTGGACTGCGGCGACGATCCCGTCCGCGGGTGCGATGATCGGGGTCTCCATCTTCATCGCTTCGATCACCGCGAGCACGTCCCCGGCACGAATCTCACCGCCTGGCTCGACGTTGACCTTGAGGACCCGGCCGGGAACGGGTGCTCGCAGCACAGGCTCGTGAGCCTCGCGTGCCTGCGCCCCGGCGCTCGCGGCACCCGGCGCGACGCGCTGGAACACGGACTCTCGTCCCTCGAGGACGACACGAACGTCGCGCTCGCCGATCCGGGTCCAGGCGCGATGGACACGTCCGTCGAGCGTGAAGACGATCCGCGGTCCTTTCTGATCGAGAAGCCGGACCTCGCGGCGCACGCCGTTGACCTCGACCCAGCACGCTGACCGGTCGCCGTGCACCTCGAGCGTCGCTGTCGCGCCGTCGCGCCCGCGCAGGTGGAGGCTCACGACGCACCTCGGCCGGTGCGCCAGCCCGCCAGCTGCTGCCACGGTGATGCGACGCCGGGAGCCGCGGCCGCCCCCGCGCGACCGCCGCCCGCAGTCGGTGTCCGGAAGTGAAGCGCGAGCGCGGCCGCGACGAGCTCGGGAGAATCGGCATCCGTTGCGACCGGCGCCGGGAGCCAGTCCGAGTAGCGACGCGTCACCAGCTGCGTGTCCGCGCTGCCCGCGAGCACGTCGGGATCGGCGAGCAGCGTCGAGAGGAACTCGGCGTTCGTCGTCACGCCGAGCACGACCAGCTCGCGAAGCGCGGCGGCGATGACGTCGAGCGCCGCGTGCCGGTCGGCGCCGTAGCCGATCACCTTCGCGATCAAGGCATCGTACTCTGCGGGGACGACGCCGCCCGACAGCACGCCCGAATCGCAGCGCACCCCCGCACCGCCGGGCTCGACGAAGCACGCGATGCGACCCGGCGACGGCGCGAAGCCGCGCGCGGGGTCCTCGGCGCAGATGCGCGCCTCGATCGCGTGGCCACGCACGCGGATGTCTTCCTGGCGAAACGGCAGCGCCTGGCCGGCCGCGATGCGGATCTGCTGCTCGACCAGGTCGATCCCGCACACGATCTCGCTCACCGGATGCTCGACCTGGAGACGCGTGTTCATCTCCAGGAAGTAGAAGCGGTCGCCCTCGACGAGGAACTCGACGCTGCCCGCGCCCTCGTATCTCACGGATTGCGCGGCGCGCACGGCCGAATCGAGGAGCCCCTGCCGGACGGCCGCGGCGAGGTTCGGCGCGGGGGCCTCCTCGATCACCTTCTGGAAACGGCGCTGCAGGGAGCACTCGCGCTCGTACACGTGCACGACGTTGCCGTGACGATCGCCGAGCACCTGCACCTCGACGTGCCGCGCGCGCTCGACCACGCGCTCCAGATAGACTCTCGGGTCGCCGAACGCCGCCTGCGCCTCGCGCGAGGCTGCGGTCAGCGCGTCCTGCAACTGGTCTGGCGTGTCGACGCGCCGCATGCCGCGGCCGCCACCGCCGCCGGCGGCCTTCACGAGAAGGGGAAAGCCGATCCCGGCTGCCAGCGCGGGAAGGGAAGGCGGGTCCGCGTCCGGGTCGCTGCCCGGAACGATGGGAATGCCGAGGCGCGACATCGTGCGGCGCGCTCCCAGCTTGTCGCCCATCGCCTCCATCGCTTCGGGCGATGGGCCGACGAACGTGATGCCGGCGGCTGCGACGGCGCGCGCGAACGCTGCGTTCTCCGCGAGGAAGCCGTAGCCTGGATGGATCGCCTGCGCGCCGGTGGCGCGTGCGGCGTCGAGGATACGCTCGACGTTCAGGTAGCTCTCGAGCGGGGCCGCGGGGCCGATCGCGACCGCCGCATCCGCGAGCGCCACGTGCGGCGAAGTGCGGTCGACATCGGAGTAGACGGCAACGCTGCGGATCCCGAGCGCGCGACAGGCCCTGATCACCCGAACGGCGATCTCGCCTCGGTTCGCGATGAGAAGCGTCTCGAACGGTATCGCCGTCACATGCGGTAGACGCCGGTCGGCGTCGCGGCAATCGGTGCGTTCGCGGTGGCCGCCAATGCGAGCGCCAGCGCTGCGCGCGAGTCGACGGGATCGAGAATTCCGTCGTCCCACAGCCGTGCGCTCGAGAAGTAGGGGCTGCCTTCGCGCTCGAACTGCTCGCGGATCGGCGCCTTGAACTGCGCCGCCGCGGGCGTTTCGGCTTCGGAATCCTCGCCGCGCGCCTGCTGCCGAACCGTCCAGAGTGTGCTCGCCGCCTGCTCGCCGCCCATGACGGAAATGCGCGAGTTCGGCCACATGAAGAGGAACCTCGGCTGGTACGCGCGACCGCACATCGCGTAGTTGCCCGCGCCGTGCGAGGCCCCGATCACCAGTGTGATCTTCGGTACCGCAGCGTTGGCGACGGCGTGTACCATCTTCGCGCCGTCCTTCGCGATCCCGCCGTGTTCGTACTGGCGACCCACCATGAAGCCCGTGATGTTCTGCAGGAAGATCAGCGGCACGCGGCGGGTGGTGCAGAGCTCGATGAAGTGCGTGGCCTTCAGGGCGGACTCGGAGAACAGCACCCCGTTGTTGGCGATGACGCCCACCGTGTAGCCGAACAGGCGAGCGAAGCCGGTCACCAGCGTCGGTCCGAAGCGGGGCTTGAACTCGGCGAACAGCGAGCCGTCGAACAGACGCGCGATCACCTCGTGCACGTCGCAGGGCTGCCGTGTGTCGCGCGGCAGGATGCCGTACAGTTCCGCGGGGTCGTAGGCCGGATCCTCGGGCGACGCCGACGGCGCGATCGACGACTCCGGGCGGCCCCCGAGGTTCTCGAAGATCGTGCGCGTGATGGCGAGCGCGTGCGCGTCGCTCGATGCGAGGTGGTCCGCCACACCGGAAATGCGCGTGTGGACGTCGCCGCCGCCGAGATCCTCGGCCGAGACGACCTCGCCGGTCGCGGCCTTCACCAGCGGCGGTCCACCGAGAAAGATCGTGCCCTGCTTCGCGACGATGACCGCCTCGTCGGACATCGCCGGCACGTAGGCCCCGCCGGCGGTGCACGAGCCCATCACGACCGCGACCTGGGCGATCCCGGCCGCGGACATGCGGGCCTGGTTGTAGAAGATCCGCCCGAAGTGGTCCCGGTCCGGGAAGACGTCCGCCTGCAGGGGCAGGAAGGCGCCACCCGAGTCGACCAGGTAGACACAGGGCAGCCGGTTCTCCAGCGCGATCTCCTGCGCCCGCAGGTGTTTCTTGACGGTGGTCGGGAAGTAGGTGCCGCCCTTCACCGTGGCGTCGTTGGCCACGAGCATCGCCTCGCGGCCCTGGATCCGTCCGATCCCGGTGACGATCCCGGCCGCGGGCGCGTCGCCGTCGTGCATGCCGTGTGCGGCGAGCGCACCAAGCTCGAGGAACGGGCTGTCGGGATCGAGCAGGGCGTCGATGCGGTCGCGGACGAGCAGCTTGCCGCGCGACGTATGCCGCTCCCGCGCCTCCGGCGAGCCACCCAGCCGGACCTTCTCCAGGGTCTCGCGCAGCTCGCGTGCGAGCGCTCGATGGTGTGCCGCGTTGTCGCGGAACTCGTCGCTCGACGTGCGGATTCGGGACGTCAGGCGTTCCACGTCAGAAGAACACGCTGCGACGGGTGCGAAGCCCGCGCTCGATCATGCCGCGCATCTCGTCGCGGACCTCTTGGACCTTGGCCTCCATCACGGAATCCTCGTCGCGGGGGTTGCCGCCGAAGTGCATCGGGGAGCCGACCAGAATCCGGTACTTGACCGGCAGCGGCAGGACGCCGAGCGGACCGAGCAGCGGAAAGGTCAGGGTGATGGGAAACGCCGGCGCGCCCATGATGCGGGCGAGCGGACGCAGGTTGGCGATGGCCGGTGCCTGGTCTTCCGAGCCGATGACGACCGCCGGCACGATCGGCGCCCGGGTTTCGAGCGCGAGCCGCATGAAGCCCAGGCCGAAGCGCTGCAACCGGTAGCGTTGCGCGTAGAGCTTGTTCAGCCCGCGCACGCCCTCGGGAAACGCAATCACCGCCTCCTCGCGGTTCAGGAGGTCGATGCAGTTCTTCGGCGTCCCGACGACCGACCCGATGCGGAGCCCGATCGTGCCGATGAACGGCAGCGTCGGCATCCAGTACTCGGCCATGCCGCGCAGCACGCGGGGCGGATCTGCCTCGAGGATCGACGCGCACATCAGCATCGCGGCGTCGAAGGGCAGCTGGCCTGCGTGATTGGCGATGAGCAGCATCCTCCCCGAAGGGAAGTGCTCGATGCCCTCGACCTCCACGCGGAACCAGTAGCGGTAGAGCAGGGCGGTGAGCAGCGTCGAGCTGCGCAGCGTCTCCGGGCTCATCCCCCACGGGTCGAAGCCGTACTCGTTCAGCTCCGTCGGGATGCGGGCGAGCTTCGCGTCGACCTCGTCCGCGAGCTCGCCGACGACAGCGGGCAGGGTGAGCGACAGCGTGCGCACGACCGCGTCGAGCGACTCCTCGATCAGGCCCTGGTTGGGCTGCCGCGGCGTCACGGGACGAGCGGTCGGCGATCCGCCTACGCTGCCGCGCTTGCTCGCTGGTCCCGCAACTGCGCGAAGATGTCGTGCAGATTCCATTGTGGCTCGAATTCCGTCGCCGCACGGAAGCGGCGGTCGCTAACGGTGCATGGATACTTGATGAAATCAATCACACCCGGCGGGAAGCGGTACAGGCCGAGCCGAAACAGCTGTCCCACGACGGGACGCGCGAGCGACTCGGGGAGCGTGATCGCCTCGCCGCCGGTCTCGCGGATCGCGACGTGCAGCGGCACGGCGCCCGGCCCCGCGACGTTGAAGACGCCGCGGGTCTGTCGTTCGAGCGTGAGCACCAGCGCGCGCGCGAGGTCCTCTTCGTGGAGAAACTGCAGCATGGGGTCGAACCCCATGAGCATCGGCACGCGCCGCAGCTGCAGATAGCTGCCGATCGAGCTCCGCACCGAGGGGCCGACGGTGTTCACGGGTCGGACGATGGAGGTACGCACCTCGGGATGCTGCCAGAGAAACGCCGAGCACAGCGCGTCGACCTCGGCGAGGTCGCGGACCTCGGGGTAGTTGCGGCTGACGTTGAGCGGCGCGTCCTCGTCGACGTAGCTCGGGTTGTCGGCGAACGCGCCGTAGACGTACGAGCTCGAGAGCACGGTGAGCTGACGGACGCCGTACTCGGCGCAATAGTCGAGCAGGTGCTTCGTCCCGAGGACGTTGACCTCGTGGCGCTGCTCGAGGCTCGAGCGGAAGTGCCGCACGAACGCGAGGTGGATCACGGCCTTCGGCCGCTCGTGCCGGAAGACGTCCTCGAATTTTCGCTTGAGGAGGTCGACGGCGTACAGCCGCGCGCGTCCGGCGTCCTCGAGCGGCACCGTCACGTCGCGGTCGACGCCGCACACGTCCCAGCCGGATGCGGCGAGCCTCGCGACGAGGCGGCCCTGGCCACCCGCGATGCCGGTGATGAGAAGCTTGTCCATCCACGGCACCTATAGCGCGGCGGCCGACGCGACGCGCGTCCTCTCCGTCAGGCGACGGTGCGGACCCGGAGGAAGCTCGCGGCGGCCGGCGCCCGCTTGGTGGCGATGGCGCTCGTTTGCGGCGTCGGGACCGCGCGGAGGCCCGCGGCGCCGGGGTGGGCCTCCGGTGCCATCGGCAGGAACACGCGGACGCCCGGTGCCGAACGAGGCTGCTCGGCAGGGCTCGCGCCCTGGTGGGTTGCGCGGTGCGTTGCGAGCAGGTCCGCGGCGCGTCCGCGGGGATCGGGGGTCGCCTCCCACCGGATGCAGTGGGCGCGCAGCCGGAGCCGGGGCGACGCGAGCGCCCGTCGGACGGCGGTCCGCAGGCCCTCGTCCGGATCACCGCCGATGTAGAGGACGGTCCGGACGAGGCTGCCGATCTGGAAAGCCGCCATCGTCTCCGGCAGCGAGGCGATGCTGGCGGGAGTCAGCGGCTGCCACATCGCTTCCATCGTCGTACCCCACTCCCTCTGCGCCACGACGCCCCCGTCACGCCACTTCCGTGCCAGCGCGATTTCCGCGCGTGTGCGTGCAGCCGATGACTCCCACCGACACGATCGCGAACGACCGTCAGAATCTCGTCGGCGCGCCGCTCAGGCGCCCTGCTCGAGGGCCGGGTTCGGACGCGGCGGCTTCGCGCTGTAGTCGAAGAAGCCGAGGCCTGACTTGCGGCCCAGGCTACCCGACAGGAACAGGCGGCGCAGTACCGGCGGCGGCGCGAAGCGCGGCTCGCGATACTCGTCGTGCAGGTTCGACGCCATGTGGAACACGACGTCGAGACCGATGAAGTCCGCCAGTGCGAACGGACCCATCGGGTGGCCGGCGCCCTGGCACATCGCGGTGTCGATGTCCGCGATCGAGCCCGCGCCCGAGCGCCAGGCGTTGATCGCGTCGAGCAGGTACGGGACGAGCAGGCGGTTCACGATGAAGCCGGTCGAGTCCGGAACGAGAACGGGCGTCTTCCCGAGCTCCGTCACGAGCTTCTTCACCGAAGCCGTGACCTCCGGCTTGGTGCCGAGCGTGGTCGCGATCTCGACCAGCTTCATCGCCGTCGCCGGGTTGAAGAAGTGCAGACCGATGAAGCGGTCCGGACGCTTGGTCTTGACGGCCATCTCGGTGATGCCGAGCGTCGACGTGTTGCTCGCGAACACCGCTTCCGGGCTGCAGATGCCTTCGAGCTTGTCGAAGGCGGCGTGCTTGGTGGGCAGATCCTCGACGATCGACTCGATGACGATGTCGGCGTCCTTCAGCGCGCCGAGATCGCTGGTGGTGACGAGATTGCCGACCGCGGCCTGCTGCGCCTCGGCGGTCATGCGGCCCTTCTCGACCTCCTTCGCGAACCCGGTCTCGATCTTCTTGCGGACGGCGTCCACGTTGCCCGGGGTCATCTTGACGAGGATGGTCTTGAAGCCCGCGCGCGTCGCGACCTGCGCGATGCCGAGGCCCATCTGTCCGGCACCGAGGATGCCGACGGTACGAATGTCGCTCATGGTTACCTCCGAAGTCGAAGTCGTGTGAAAGGGTGGATGCCGGATCAGTCGATGCGGCGCATCTGTTCGAGCAGGTCGTGGCCGGTGACGGCCTTCGACCGTGCGACCTGCTCGGCGAGGTACGAGGCGGCGACGGTACCCGCCTGAACGGCCTTGGCGAGATCCATGAGCGCGATCTTGAGGGTTGCCTCGTCGATCATTTCGCCGGTCTCGGGGTCGGCCATCGAGCCGCCACCGCGCTGGTGGTACAGTTCGGTGACGCGCTTCGCGAACGCGATCTGCCGCTCGTTTGGGGTGTAGCACTCGTTGGCGATCCGGGCCTGCTGCGGGTGGATCATCCAGGTGCCGTCCATGCCGAGGTTCGCCGCACCGCGGTTCTTCTCGCGCAGCCCGTCCTCGATCTCCCGGACGCGGTCCGGGGCGTCGTCCTTGCGGTGCAGCTTCAGGTACACGCTGTCCAGTGCGTGCAGTCCGGCGGCCTTCGCGGCGATCACGATCGCCTGCTTCGCGTAAAGAAAGTTGAGATTCTGGCCTGCCACCGCCTCCCGGATGCCAAGCGTCGCCGCGAAGTCCGCAATGCCGAAGACCAGGCCGGCCATGCGCGGCGACGCGGTTGCGATCGCGGGCGCGTTCAGAACGCCGCGTGGCGTCTCGATGAGCGCCTCGATCTGCAGCGCGTAGTCCCAGCCGGCCTCGCGCTCGAGCGCGTCCAGCAGCCGTGCCGCGTACAGCACGTCCTCGGGGTCCGAGGTCTTCGGCAGGACGATGCCGTGAAAGCGGTTGGCCGCACCGCGGACGATCGCCTCGAGGTCACCGAGGAAGTAGGGCGAGCGGATCCCGTTCGGGCGCACGCTCACGACCTTGCTGCCGAAGTCGAGGGTGTTGAAGGCCTCGACCGCGATCGAACGGCTCTTCGGGCCCTTGAACTCGTACGGGCAGGCGTCCTCGAAATCGGCCACGATCGCGTCGACCGGCGACTTCCCGGGGTCGGCAGCGTTCTGGTGAAGCTTCAGGACGTGGCCCGGGTACGTCATCTCCGTCCGCGGGATGACGAACCGGCTTCCACCATCGAGTACGAACATGCATTCTCTGGGTTGCGGGAGCGACGTGGCAGGCGGCCATGTCGCGGCCGGAGACTATAGGAGTCGCTCGGTGCCCCGGTCAACCGCGCCGACGACGGCTGTCGTGCGCCCATGAGGGCTCGACCGGCCGGACTCCCGCAGCAGCGGTCCGCCTGCTAGGACGGGCCCCGTGAACCGCGAAAAGCCGTGGGTGATGCGCACGTACTCGGGCCACTCCAGCGCCCGGGCGAGCAACGAGCTGTACCGCCTCAACCTCTCGAAGGGCCAGACCGGCCTCTCGGTCGCCTTCGATCTGCCGACCCAGACCGGCTACGACGCAGACGACCCGCTCGCGGTCGGCGAGGTCGGCAAGGTCGGCGTGCCGATCGGCCACATCGGAGACATGGAGCTGCTCTTCGACGGCATCCCGCTTGCCGAGATGAACACGTCGATGACCATCAACGGCACGGCACCGTGGCTGCTGGCGCTCTATGTCGCCGTGGCGGAGCGGCAGGGGGTCGACCCGAAGGTCCTGCAGGGCACGACGCAGAACGACATCATCAAGGAGTACCTGTCGCGCGGGACCTACATCTTCCCGCCGGCGCCGAGCATGCGGCTCACCTCGGACGTGATCACGTACACCGTCAAGCATGTTCCGAAGTGGAATCCGACCAACGTCTGCAGCTACCACCTGCAGGAGGCAGGCGCGACGCCCGTCCAGGAGGTCGCCTACGCGCTCGCCGCGGCCGTGGCGATCCTCGACACCGTTCGCGAGACCGGGCGCGTCGACGAGCGGGAGCTCGCGCAGACCGTCGGCCGCATCAGCTTCTTCCTGAACGCGGGCATCCGCTTCATCGAGGAGATCTGCAAGATCCGTGCGTTCTCGAGGCTGTGGGACCGGATCACGCGCGAGCGCTACGGAGTCTCGGACGAGAAGCTGCGGCGCTTCCGCTACGGCGTGCAGGTGAACTCGCTCGGACTCACCGAGGCGCAGCCGGAGAACAACGTCCCGCGCATCGTGCTCGAGGCGCTCGGGGTCACGCTGTCGCGCGACGTCCGTTGTCGCGCGCTGCAGCTTCCGGCCTGGAACGAGGCGCTCGGCCTGCCGCGTCCGTGGGACCAGCAGTGGAGCCTGCGCATCCAGCAGATCCTCGCGTACGAGACCGACATGCTCGAGTACGGGGACATCTTCGAAGGCAGCCACGTCGTCGAGCGCCGGGTCGCGGAGATCGAGCGGGGAGCGCAGCAGGAACTCGACGAGGTCCTCGCACAGGGGGGGATCGTGCCGGCGATCGACTCGGGGTGGGTGAAGCAGCGGCTCGTGCGCTCGCAGTTCGACCGCTTGCGCCGTATCGAGACCGGCGATCAGACCGTCGTCGGCCTGAACCGCTTCACCGAGACCGCGCAGTCGCCGCTGGCGACCGAGGGCGCGTCGGCGATCCTCAAGGTGGATGCGGCCGCCGAGCGCGAGCAGATCGAGGCGCTGCGCGCCCACCTCGCTCGCCGCAACGAGGAGGACGCGTCCGCGGCGCTGGCGGCGCTGCGCGACGTCGCCAAGACCGGTGACAACGTCATGCCGGCGTCGATCCGCTGCGCGCACGCGGGCGTGACCACCGGCGAGTGGGCCGGCGCCCTGCGCGAGATCTTCGGCAGCTACCGCGCGCCGACCGGAATCGCGGCCTCGACCGTCGGCGGCGCGACCAGCGCCGCCGACCCGCGCCTCGCGAAGGTCCGCGAGAGCGTGAGGGCCGCGGCTGGCCGGATCGGCCACCCGCTCAAGGTGCTGATCGGCAAGCCCGGCCTCGACGGGCACTCGAACGGCGCTGAGCAGATCGCCGTCGCGTGCTGCGACGCCGGCATGGAGGTCATCTACGGCGGCATCCGGCTGACCCCGGCCGAGATCGTCGCCACGGCGCGCGACGAGGCGGTGGACCTGGTTGGCCTCAGCATCCTGTCGGGATCCCACCTGACGCTGGTGCCGCAGATCCTGGACGGTCTCCGCGACGAGGGCGCCGACGACATTCCGCTCGTGGTCGGCGGGATCGTGCCGGAGGAGGACGCGGAGGCCCTGCGCAAGCGCGGCGTCGCCCGTGTCTACACGCCCAAGGACTACGACGTTCTCGCGATCATCGAGGACATGGTGAAGGTCGTCGAGACACGCGCGGCTTGACGTCGCGTCGGTGAAGGTCCGTTCGGAGAAGGGCGAGCCGCGCGGCGGCCGGATGCAGTCCCGATCTGCCGCGAGGCAGGAGAATGCGGTTCCCGATCTGTCGCGAGGCAGGAGAATGCGGTTCCCGATCTGCCGCTAGGTGGTCGACGCGCTCGTGCTGCCGATCTTCGAGGTCGTCAAGCCGATGCTCGGGCTCGAGGTCATCGCCCGGTCGCTGGCGGGCCGATCCACCGGCGGAGGGGCGAGCACGTCAGCCGGACGCGCCCGCCTGCCGCCATTCCTCCGGCGTGAACGCCCGTACCTGGAGCGCGTGGACCTCGCCCGGGATCATGTCGCCGACGGCCTCGTAGACCGCACGGTGGCGGTCGACGCGTCCCATGCCGGTGAAGCGGGCGGCCACGACCACGACCGCGTAGTGGCCGGCGCCGCCGCGTGCGCCGGCATGTCCGCGGTGCTTCGCGCTGTCGTCCTCCACGTCGACGACGTCCGCGCCCAGCGCGGTGGTGATGCGGCGTCGCAGCTCGTCGATCCTGCTCATGACGCCACCCGCTAGCACACGCGTTCGGGCGCCCGCGACGCCGGAGCCAGCTTGCCAGCCCATGGGGCGGCACATATAAGCCACCGAGCATCTCGGCCGACTCAACTGGGAATTTCCGAATGGCACAACTTCACGGTGGACAGATCGTCGCCCGCGCCCTCGCCAAGGAGGGCGTGCAGTTCGTCTTCACGCTCTGCGGCGGTCACATCATGTCGATCTACGACGGGTGCATCGACGAGGGTATCCGCGTCATCGATGTGCGCCACGAGCAGACGGCGGCGCACGCCGCCGACGGATGGGGACGCATCACCGGACAGCCCGGAGTCGCGCTCGTCACGGCGGGGCCGGGCCTGACGGACGCGGTCACGGGTGTGGCGACGGCACACCGTGCGAAGGCCCCGATGGTCATCATCGGTGGTCAGGCGCCGCGCGCGTACCAGGACATGGGCGGCCTGCAGGACATGAACCACGTCGAGCTCATGCGACCGATCACCAAGTGGTCGGTCGCGGTGCCGGACTCGCGACGTCTCGGGGAGTACGTCTCGACCGCATTCCGGATCGCTACGACCAACGTACCGGGCCCGGTGTTCCTCGAGATGCCGCTGGATTTCCTGTTCGACAACGTCGACGAGGATCGCGTGATCTCGCCGACCAAGTATCGCACGGAAGCGGGTCTCGCGGGCGACCCGGCGTACATCGATCAGGCGTTCGAGGTGATCCGCAATGCCGAGCGTCCGGTCTGCCTCGTCGGCAGCCAGTACTGGTGGTCGCGCCGTCGCGCGGCGTACCTGCCGTTCCTCGAGACCTTCGGCATGCCGACCTTCGTCAACGGCATGGCGCGCGGCTCGATCCCACCCGGACATCCCTACGGCATGTCGATGGCTCGCAAGGACGCGCTGCGGAAGGCCGACTGCGTCTTGATCTTCGGCACGCCGCTCGATTTCCGCATCGGCTACGGCCGATCGACGCACATCGCCGAGGACGCAAAGATCATTCAGGTCGACCTCGAAGGCGGCGAGATCGGGCGCAATCGCGCGATCGAGGTGGGCATCATCGGCGACACCGGCCTCGTGATGGAGCAGCTCACGCAGGCGGCGAAGACGAGCGGCTACCAGAAGAACCTGCACAAGGCCTGGACGGACGACATCCGGCGGATCGACGTCGAGAAGCGCGCCGCTCACGATCCGGAGATGACGTCCAATGCGTCGCCGGTGAACCCGGTGCGCGCGTGTGCCGAGATCGACGCCGTGCTGAACGAGGACTCGATCGTCATCGGCGACGGTGGCGACTTCGTCGGCACGGCCGCCAACGTCCTGCGCATCCACAAGCCGGGCCACTGGCTCGATGCCGGCCCGCTCGGCACCCTCGGCGCGGGTCCCGGCTTCGCGATGGCGGCGAAGCTCGCGAAGCCGAAGAGCGACGTCATCATCGTCTACGGAGACGGCTCGTTCGGGCTCAACGGCTTCGAGTTCGAAGCGATGGCGCGCCAGAAGATCAACGTCGTCGGCGTGATCGGAAACGACGCCGCGTGGCAGCAGATCAAGCGCGGACAGGTGCAGCTGTACGGGGCCGACCGCGCCATCGCATGCTCGCTCGACTTCACGCGCTACGACCAGGTCGGCGAGGCGCTCGGCTGCCACGGCGAGTACGTCGAGAAGCCCGAGGAAGTGAGGCCTGCCCTGCAGCGGGCGTTGAAGGCGAACAAGCCCGCCATCGTGAACATCAAGATCGGGGCCAGCGAGTTCCGCAAGGACGCGATCTCGGTGTGAGCGCTCGCGAGCGAACCGCTGGCGTGGTCGTGATCGGCAACGAGATCCTCTCCGGGAAAGTTGCCGATACGAACTCGCCGTTCCTCGCGACAGAGCTGCGCAAGCTCGGCGTCGCGCTGCGGCGGGTCGAGACGATCCCGGACGAGCTCGACGACATCGGGCGCACCGTGCGCCGATTCCACGAGCGCTTCGACCACGTGTTTACCTCGGGCGGGGTTGGGCCCACCCACGACGACGTGACGATCGAGGGCATCGCGCTGGGCATGGGGCGCAAGGTCATTCGCCATCCGGAGCTCGAAGCCGGCCTCCGCGCCTTCGTGCAGGGCGAGCTCAACGCGGCACACCTCAAGATGGCCGAGGTTCCCGAGGGGGCGGAGCTGCTGCCGGACGAGAGTCTCCGCTTCCCGACCATCCGCGTGGAGAACATCTACATCCTGCCCGGGATTCCGGAGATCCTGCGCAGGAAGTTCGCCGCGATGCGCTCGCTGTTCGCGAGCGCGCCGTACCACCTGCGGGTGATCTATACGAGCTACAGCGAGAGCATGATCGCCGACTCGCTCAACCAGACCGTGAGCGAGTTTCCGGACCTTCTGCTCGGCAGCTACCCCAAGATGGGTGACCCCGAGTACATGGTGAAGCTCACCATGGAGTCGAAGGACGACGGGTACGTGCAGCGTGCCTTCGACCGGCTCCTGTTCCTGCTGCCTGCCGGGTCGGTCGTACGCACGGAATGACCAGCTTCGGCGCCCCGGCGCGGCCGGTGTCGCGGAAGACGGACCAGGGAGTGGAGGTGCTGTGATGGGTGGAGGGACGAAGGCGGGTTCGTGGAAGCTGCAACGCGTGGTCGCGGGCGCGCTCGTAATGACGCCCCTTCTCTTCGCACGCCCCACGCTGGCGGCGGAGGAAGGCTTCCTCGAGAAGGCCGGTGTCGGAGCCGGGACGGCGCTGGCGAACGTCCTGTACATTCCCGCGAAATTGACCTACGCGACGTTGGGCGGGCTGATCGGTGGATTCGCCTGGGTGCTGAGCCTCGGCGATACCGACACGGCGATGGGGGTCTGGGGTCCGACGATGGGCGGCAGCTACATCGTCACGCCGGGCATGCTGCGCGGCAAGGAGCCGCTCGAGTTCTCGGGCGAGACGTCCGCCGACGATGGTGTCCGCGAAGACGAGGTCGTCGAGGAAGACATCACGATCAAGGAGTACGATACCGGGCCGCCCGAATGACGGGCTCTGGAGGGGGTCGCATGCGTAACGTCATCATCATCGTCGCTCTCGTCGCTGCTGCCGCCGGTGCCTGGGTCTTTCTCAAGGTGCGCGGTGTGCGGCAGGCGGCGGTCAAGTGGGAGGGCCAGGTTCCGGAGATCACGTCAGCCGACATCCGGAAGGACAAGGACCTGGTCAACGTGAAGCTGACCTCTCGCATCGACGCGCCGATCGACGACGTGTTCGCCGCGTTCCAGAGCCCGGAGCGCAGCCAGGGGCTCGTGGAGGAGATCAAGGTCGCGAAGGTACTGTCGGGCGACGACAAGAAGAAGACGGTCGAGTTCCACATCACCACGCTCGGCCAGCTGCAGGTGCTGACGGTCGACCTGACTTACGTGAAGGAAAAGAGCGAGGTCGGCATCAAGACGGTGGAAGGGGTGATCGACATCGACGGCGTGTACGCGCTGAGCCCCTCGCCGGACGGCAAGAAGACGCTCGTCACGTACACGGCCACGCAGAAGAACAAGCTGCCCCTCCCGGTCCCGAAGTCCGTCGAGGAGAGCGCCATCAAGGAGCAGTTCGCCAACCTGATGCGCGCGATCAAGAAGGACCTGCAGCTGCAGGGCAAGTCGACCGCGGACGCACGCCTCGAGCTTCGTCTCGCTGCGTGACGTTGCGCTCCGGCCGTTGGGTGACGTGGCGATGCCGGAGCGGAAGAAGGGCGGTGCGCAGGAGGCGGGCTGGCGGTTCGTCGGGGCGATCTCGTCCCCGACCGGAACCGCACCCGAGCCGGGCCTTCCCGAGTTCGCGTTCGCCGGTCGGTCGAACGTGGGCAAGTCGACGCTCATCAATCGCCTGACGAAGACCCCGGGGCTCGCGCGCACCAGCTCGACCCCGGGGCGGACGCAACAGATCAACTTCTTTCTCCTGCCGGAGAAGGTGGTCTTCGCGGACCTTCCGGGCTACGGATTCGCGAAGGTTCCCGAGCGCATCCGGTCCGCGTGGAAGCCGCTGCTGGAGCACTATCTGCGGAGCCGAGACGCTCTGCGTGCGGTGGTGATCATCGTCGACGCGCGTCGCGGGCTTGGCGGCGAGGACGAGTTGCTGCGCGAGTTCGTCACGGGGTGCGGGCGTCCGGCGATCGTGGTCGCGAACAAGATCGACAAGCTTCGGCAGGCCGAGCGCGCCCGCCTGCAGCGCGAGCTCGCGAGCCGTGTGCCCGACTTCATCGCATTCTCGGCGACGAGCGGCGAGGGCGAGCGTGAGCTCTGGAAGCGATTGACCGCGCTCGCGGTGGTTCGCTAGCGTCCGCTCGTGCCGAAGCCGAGGAGCGAGGTCACCACCCGACGTAGCCGGGCTGCGGAGCGGGCCGAGGCGCCGATCGCTGTTTTCGACTCCGGGATCGGGGGCCTGACGGTCTTCAAGGAGCTGGCGCGGCGCCTGCCCCGCGAGCACCTGCTCTACCTCGGGGACACGGCCCGCCTGCCGTACGGTACGAAGTCGCCCGAGAACGTGAGGGGCTGCTCGATCGAGATCGGCGACTTCTTCGCCGAGCGCGGCGTCAAGCTGATGGTCGTCGCCTGCAACACGATGTCCGCGATCGCGCTCGACGCCCTGCGTGCGCGCTACGACGTTCCCGTGGTCGGCGTGATCACGCCCGGAGCGCGCGCGGCAGTTGCGGCGACGACGCGGGGGCGCATCGGCGTGATCGGGACCGAGGCGACGATCGCCAGCGGTGCGTACGAGCGCGAGATCCGGGCCCTGTCGCCCAACGCCGAGATCTTCGCGCGCGCCTGCCCGCTCTTCGTGCCGCTCGCCGAGGAGGGCTGGCTCGACAACGACGTCGCGCGGCGCGCGGTGGGCATCTACCTGGGGAGTCTCAAGAAGAGTGGCATCGACGCGTTGATCCTCGGCTGCACGCACTACCCGCTGCTGCGGCCGACGATCGGGGATTTCCTTGGCCTCGGGGTGCGGATCGTGGACTCGGCCGAGGAGACAGCGGGCGAGGTACGGCGCCTGCTGCACGAGCGTGGCCTGTTGCGGACGCGGGGGCGGGGCACGGCGAGCTTCTTCGTGACCGACGGTGTGCAGCGGTTTCTGCAGGTGGGGGAGCGCTTTTACGGCGCCAGCGTCGCGTCCGCGGTGCGCGTGGTGCTGCGTGGCGAACGAAGCCCCGAGGGGCCCCGTCGTCTCACGCGGCGGGCCTGAACTCGCTGTCTGCTTTGTGCTGGTCGCACCTTTGCGTTACGGTGCGACGTTTGTCGTCTGAGCCGCGTGCGGCCCCGTCCGAGGCGGCCGGGGCCCCCTGCGCGCACCCGCGGAGAGCGATCTGAGCCATGTTGGGCGCACTCGTCAAGAAAGTCATCGGAACGAAGAACGACCGCGAGCTGAAGCGGCTGTGGCCACTGGTCGACGAGATCAACTCGCTCGAGGAGGGGGTCCAGAAGCTCAGTGATGCCGGGCTGCGGGCGCGCACCGCGGCCTTCAAGGAGCGACTCGACCAGGGGGCCGGTCTCGACGACATCCTCTGCGAGGTGTTCGCGACGGGTCGCGAGGCGTCGAGACGCGCGCTCGGAATGCGGCCCTTCGACGTGCAGCTCCTGGGCGGCATCGCGCTGCACCGCGGCAACATTGCGGAGATGAAGACCGGCGAGGGCAAGACGCTGGTCGCGACCATGCCGGTCTATCTGAACGCGCTTTCCGGAAAGGGCGTTCACGTCGTCACCGTGAACGATTATCTCGCGCGCCGCGACGCCGAATGGATGGGGCGGCTGTACGGATTCCTCGGCCTCGAGGTCGGGGTGGTCGTGCACGGCATCGACGACGCCGTCCGCAAGAAGGCCTATCAGGCGGACATCACCTACGGACAGAACAACGAGTTCGGCTTCGACTACCTGCGCGACAACATGAAGTTCGCGCTCGAGGAGTACGTGCAGCGCGAGCTCAACTTCGCGATCGTCGACGAGGTCGACTCGATTCTGATCGACGAGGCGAGAACACCGCTCATCATCTCCGGGCCGGCCGAGGAGTCGACCGAGAAGTACGCGATCATCGACCGCATCATCCCGAAGCTGAAGCGTGGCCGGAAGGTGGAGAAGGGCGAGCCTGAAGAGGGCGACTACGCGGTCGACGAGAAGATGAAGAGCGCCATCCTCACCGAGCAGGGTGTCGGCCATTGCGAGGACCTGCTCGGCATCGACAATCTCTACGACCCGAGCCACATCGACACGCTGCACCACGTGAACCAGGCGCTGCGCGCACACGCACTCTTTCAGCGCGACGTCGACTACGTGGTCAAGGATGGCGAGGTCGTCATCGTCGACGAGTTCACCGGCCGCATGATGCCGGGGCGCAGGTGGTCGGACGGTCTGCACCAGGCCGTGGAGGCGAAGGAGGGTGTGAAGGTCGAGCGCGAGAACCAGACCCTCGCGACGATCACGTTCCAGAACTACTTCCGCATGTACAAGAAGCTCGCGGGCATGACGGGCACCGCAGACACGGAGTCGGTCGAGTTCAAGAAGATCTACAACCTCGACGTTCTCGTGATGCCGACCCACCGGAGCATGGTCCGCATCGACCATCCCGACGTCGTGTACAAGACGGAGCGCGAGAAGTTCGACGCCGTCGTGGACGAGATCGAGGAGTGCCACGAGAACGGCCAGCCTGTCCTCGTCGGTACGATCTCGATCGAGAAGTCCGAGCGGCTGTCGGGCATGCTCAAGCGTCGCGGGGTTCGCCACCACGTGCTGAACGCGAAGCACCACGAGCGCGAGGCCGAGATCGTCGCGCAGGCCGGGCGCCACAAGGCGGTGACGATCTCCACCAACATGGCCGGTCGCGGCACCGACATCATCCTGGGCGGCAACGCGGAGTTTCTCGCCGCGGCGGAGGCGGGCACCCGCGACCCGGAGAGTCCCGAATTCCAGGCGTCGTTCGAGAAGTACACGAGCGCGTGCGCCGAGGAGCGGGAGAAGGTTCTCGCGGCGGGCGGGTTGCACATTCTCGGCACCGAGCGTCACGAGTCGCGCCGCATCGACAACCAGCTGCGGGGTCGCGCTGGCCGTCAGGGCGATCCGGGTTCGTCGCGCTTCTTCATGTCGCTCGAGGACGATCTGCTGCGGATCTTCGGCGCCGACCGCATCCAGGGCCTCATGACGCGACTCGGGATGGAAGAGGGCGAACCGATCGAGCACAAGATGATCTCGCGCGCGATCGCCAACGCGCAGGCGAAGGTCGAGGGGCACAACTTCGACATCCGCAAGCATCTGCTCGAGTACGACGACGTCATGAACAAGCAGCGCGAGGTGATCTATCACCGGCGGCGCGAGACGCTCGCCGGGGAAAATCTCAAGGACGACGTCCTCGAGTTGATCGACGACCTCGCCGTGCACGTCGCCCAGGCGGCGGTGGACGGCGCCATGGCGTCGGGTGAGTGGGACTGGGACGCGATCGGGAACGTGATCGTCGACCGCTTCGGCGTGCGGATCGAGTTGACCGAAGACGACCGGACCAACGTCACCACCGACAAGCTTGCGGCGATCGTCTCGGAGCGCGTGCGGGTGCTCTACGAGGCCCGCGAGGAGGGCTTCTCGGCGCCGGTGATGCGCCACCTGGAGAAGGTGATCCTGCTCCAGAGCATCGACCAGCAGTGGAAGGACCATCTGCTGACGATGGACCGCCTCAAGGAGGGCGTCGGGCTACGCGGCTACGCGCAGCAGAACCCGCTGCAGGCCTACCAGAAGGAGGGGTTCACGCTCTTCGGCGAGATGATCGACCGGATCGATGCCGAGGCAACCAAGAAGCTCCTCACCGTGCAGCTCGTGCGTGAGGAGGACATCGAGCGCATCGAGGAGCAGCGTCGTCCGCAGCCGATGACGCTGAGCCACGGGGCGGTCGTCGAGGCGGCGCCGGCGCAGAACAAGGCCGTCAACGCCGAAGGGGACAAGCTCGGTCGAAACGACCCGTGTCCCTGCGGGAGCGGCAAGAAGTACAAGCGCTGCCACGGCAAGTAGCCGCAGCGGGAGCGCGGTGACGCGGGTGCCGCTCGGCGGCTGGCGTCCGTTGCGGTGCGTCCCGCACGCGTGGCTGCGGCGGGACGCGACCGAACGAAGTCTGCCCTTACCTCTTGGCCGTTCCGAGGACGCCTTCCTTGAACACCTTGGCGACCGTAAAGCCGACCTTGCGCCGCGCCGGGATCTTGATGGCCTCTCCGGTCTGCGGGTTGCGTCCCATGCGGGCCTTCATCTTGCGCAGGCGCAGGATGCCCAGCCCGGGAATCTTGACGGACTCCCCCTTCTTGATGGTCTTCGCCGCCGTCTCGACCAGCGCGACCAGGACCTGATCCGCCTGCTTCTTCGTGATGTCTGCCGACGCGGCGAGCTTCTCGAGCAGTTCCGACTTCGTCATTGGCACCCCCTCCACGACAAGAATTGAACACCCAAACGACTCAACGTGAGGCGTGGCGTCTTAGGAGAGAGCCCTCTGTGTGTCAAGGAGAATCGGGCTCGGACGTGCAGAAAAGTCACGCCCAGCGCGGGTTCGCGCGGTGTCGATGCACCGCGCCCCGTCAGGAGCGCGCCTCGCGCACGCCGCGACATCTCGATCTCTTGCTCGAAGAGCACCAGCTGCTCGCCGCAGTCGAAGTCGGATGAGCGGACTGCTGATTCTTTTCGCGCCGCGTTCGGACGGTGCCTTCGCGAGCAACGATCCCGCGTCGGTGCGTCGCACGTGTCGCGCGGCAGCGCGGATCGGGGTCGACCGGTTTCCTCATGGCGGCAAGCCCTCGCCGGCGCCCGGTCGGCGCACGAGACGGGCCGAATCGTGGGCTCGCCGACGACGTTCTGCGTTCACCGGGTGGCCGGAGCGAGCGGTGGCGGAGCGCGGACGCCGATCGGGATCTGGGCCGCGCGTGTTGGCGAGGGCGACGCCCGAATCTTTTCTTCCACGCGGCGGAAGGCGATCATCGTTTGGGCATAGGGTATGCGGGTGCCCGGAAGCCGCTCGATGAAGCGTTCCGTACGCGAGGGGTGTGCAAGTGAGTAGCGATCGGAAGACGGCGATGGCCGTGCGCGGCGTCATCGAGGGCTTCTACGGCAAGCCCTTCTCGCATCTGGAGAGAATCGACCTGCTGCGCTTCCTCGGCCGCCAGGGCTACAACTGCTACGTCTACGCGCCCAAGGACGATCCGCGACACCGCGAGACCTGGCGCGAACCCTACCCCGGCGACGAGCTGGTGCGGTTTCGCGAGCTGGCGCTCGAGGCGGAACGGAGCGGCGTGCGGTTCGTGTACGCGATCGCACCCGGCCTGACCTACGACGCGGCCGAGCCCGCCGACTTCGAGTTTCTCGGTGCGAAGGTCCGGGCGGTGCTCGCGTGCGGCGCACGCGGGATCGCGCTGCTGTTCGACGACCTCAAGGGCGACTCGACGACGCTCGATCCTGGGGTCCAGGCGGCGCTCGTGCGGCGAACGCACGACCTGGTGCAGGAGATCGATCCGGCCGTCACGTTCTGGTTCGTCGGCAACTTCTACTGTGGCGACGCGGCTGAGCTGCAGGGCGGGGAGGGGTTCTGGCAGGCACTCTACGGTCGATCGGCACTGGAGTACCTCGACGCGTACGCGCAGCACGTGCCCGCGTCGGTGCCCATGATGTGGACGGGTCCCGCGGTGTTCTCCGCGATGCTCGCCGAACGGGATGTGACTGCGGTTCGCGCGCTGGCGCGGCGTCCGTTGATCCTGTGGGACAACTTCCCGGTGAACGACGTGCTCCGCGACCAGCTCTTCCTCGGGCCCTACGCGGGGCGAGAGCCCGGAGCCGTGCGCGAGCTGCACGGCGTCGTCCTGAACCTGATGTCACAGGCGGCCGCGAACAGGATCTCGCTCGCCACGGCCGCCGAGTTCTTCGTTGACCCCGAGCGCTACGATCCCGCTGGCGCGCTGGCGCGTGGAATCGCCGCGGTGAGCCACTCGCCCGAAGCGGAGCGCGCGCTCGCGACGTTCGTGGCGCAGCACCGCGGACACCCGGTACTCGCGGGAACGGACACCGCGCACGAGTTGGCCGGGTGGACCGCCGCGACGTTCGCCGGGCGGGAGCCGGACGGAGCCGCTCTCGAGAGCCTGCGCGCCCACCTGGAGGAGCTCCGTGACAACGGGGAGAGACTCGCCTCGTCTCTCGCGCACACGCCGCTGCTCGCGGAGATCGCCCCGTGGAGCCGGCGCCTGGGCCAGCTATCGCACGCAGCTCTCGCGGGGCTCGACGCGCTCGCCGGGCGGGGCTCGGCGGGAGATTACGTTGCGTTGCGAGAGGAGTCGCGGGGCCGTGACCACCTGGTAGCCGCGACGCGGCTGCCGCAGGCGCTCCAGCCGTTCGTTTCCGGCGGGGGTGAAACCGTCGATCGCTTCGCCGATCTGTTCGCGGCGATCGACGCCCGGCTGGACGCGACTACCGGTCGCTAGCCGGTGCGGCCCCGGGTGCGGCGCCGGCTCCTGGCTGCTCGAGGGCCGCGACGTAGGCGCGGATCCGGGCTGCGTTCGCTCCCATGTCCCCCTTGCCGTCGCGGGACTTGGAGCGGACGTCGGCGACGCTGCCCGAGCCGTCCGGCCGGACCCGGATGACGACGTCGTCCTGGAAGCCGAACAACGGCGACTCGGCGACGGCTTCGATGGTGCCGCTCGCGGGATCGACCTTTATGGCGGCCCAGGTGGGCATGGCGGCCGCGACGCGCTCTGCCTGCCGCAGGGCCTGATCGGGCGGGGTCGGCAGGCGGGCCGCGTGCAGGTCGTTGCAGCAGTCGCGCTGGATCGCCTCGAACTCGGCCGGATAGGCCATGTCGCGCCCGGTGTTCGCCGGCAGGCTGGCCGCGAACACGAAGACGGGAGGATCGTCGGTGTCCGTGCTGAAGTCGTTGATCCGCGGCGCGTTGCCCGAGCGGAGGATGCTGAAGAGGAACACGAGCGCGGCGAGCACCGCGAACGCGCGTCCGAATGCGAAGCCGCGACCTCGCGCGGCGGCGACGAGCGCGGTGAGGCCGGCGATGACCGAAACGATCCCGCCGAGCGCGAACGTCGCAAAGGCGGCGAGCGGCGGCACGACGCGCAGAAACCCGAGCACGGGGCCGAGCACCACCGCGGTCCCCGCGACCACGCCGATCCCGTCGAGAACGCCCGAGCGCTTGTGTGGGTCGGTCATCGATCCTCCATGGCACTCGCCCGATCATCGTTCGGGGCGTGCGCGGTGGCCTTATCCGTGCTTTCCGTGCCGCGCGCAAGGATGGGGCCGGCGGCGCTGGTCACGGTACCTCGTGCGTTGACTTCCCTTCCGCAGGTCTGCGATTCTGTGCGGATGACGACCTTCTTCCGACCCTTCACGATCTCCCTGTGTGCGGTGTTCGCGCTCGCCGGATGCTCGCGCGAGGAACCCGCGCCGCCGCCAGCGGCGGCACCTGCGGCCGCCAAGGCCGCCGCCCCGGCTGCCGCGGCCGGCTCCACGGAGAACGCATCAGCCGAGGTCGCCGGTGGCGACCCGCGGCTGCGCGACAACCCGAGCGCCGAGGAGCCCGGATCGCTGACCGGCTTCGTCGACTCCGACGAGACCATCGGTGATGCGCCGTTCACGGTGAAGCTGACGGTCGACATCATCCCGAACACCGGATTGCCGCCGTACACCTTCATCTGGGACTTCGGCGACGCGACGGAGTTCAGCAGCGAGCAGTCGCCGACCCACACCTACAAGATCCCGGGCAACTTCCGCGCGAGCGTCATCATCAAGGACAGCAAGGGGGAGTACGACCAGGACTACATCGATCTCGCGGTCGGCGACCCGAACGCACCCAGCGGTCTGACGGGCGAGCAGCTGATGCAGCAGGTGCCGCTCGAGGAAGTGCTGCGGCAGGCGCGCGAGGCCGCCGTGCCGCAGGACGCCGGGCCGGCGGGCGACGAGGACGAGTGACCCGCGCGCGTCCGTGAGCGGAGACGGAGGGAGGGTCCGGGACTGACGTCCTGGACCCTCGTTTTCGTTGGGGCCCCCGGGGCGGGGGCGTGGCGAGCGAGAGATGGGTTGGCGGCGGCGCCTTGCCGTGCGGTCTCCTGGGCGCCGGCGCCGGCTGGGGTCGCCCGTCCGAGGCTCGTCGGAGCCACCACAAGAAAGGGCCCCGGGTGGTCCCGGGGCCCTCTCGGGTCGAGCGGGGAAGTGGCCGTCGCCACTCCCCAAACGGACTGGAAACGAAACTAGGTCGGTTAGAAGCTCGCCGTGCCGTCGACGAACGCGCCGCTCGGCGACTGGCAGTAGGTCTGCCCGTTGAAGCCCTTCACGAGGGCGGCGATCACGGGGCCGCTGGCGCCCGGGATGCCACCGCAGGTCGGGAGGCCCGGCGCCTTCGCCGCGATGCCGCCGATCTTGGCCTGGTACTTGGGCAGAACGCCCTTGCCCGGGTCGCTCAGGCAGGTCGACACGTTGGTCGCCTTGCCCTTCGAGTAGTTGGCCGCGCCCTTCGCGTAGCACTTCTCCACCGAAGCGGCGAGCTTGGCGCCTTCCGCGGCCGCCTTCTGCGCGTTCTTCAGGATGGCCGGGTTCGGCGGAATGTAGCCACCGCCGAACTCCGACGGCAGCAATCCGGTCACATAGGTGCCGGCCAGCGCAACGGAAGCCGACAGCGCGAGCGCCATCGCTACGGTCGTGCTCACGAACTTCTTCATCATGTCTCATGCCCTCCTGTATGGAGTTGGGGTTTGGCCGTGGGCTTCACAGATCCGCGACAACACACTCGACCTCTGAGAATGCGACCCCATAAGGCCCCGGCTGCAGCTGCGAACCGCCCCCTTTTTACGGCGCTCCCCGTCTAGTAGTCAATTGGATTCCGACCCTCGCTCATGGAAACGACCGACGCTGTCTCCGATGCTGAGAGGAAATTCACCGCAGCCATGAGCCCGACTCATGTTCCGACGGGTCGGGTTCTCGGGCGAGGGGCGTGATGGCGCCCGAGCTCGAGCCGGCGGCAGTTCTGGCACGGGGGCGGCCTGCCGTGATCCCCGAACCAGCAAGGTGGCTGGCGGTGATCCTGCTGGCCACGGCGGTGGCACTGGTCGTCGTGTGGACGGTCCGGCGCACGACGTGGTACCTGGCGATCGATCAGTTCGGCTATCTGACGTTCGCGCGTGATCTGGCGAGCGGCAGCGTGCGCCACGACTGGGAGCTGCTCCCGGCGCTGAAGCCCGTGCTGCCGGCTGCCGACCTCGACGTGTACGCCCAGACGTACGTCCGACGGGCCGACGACCTGTACTGTCGCTACGCGCCGGGATTCCCGATCCTCCTGGCGGCGGCCCGCCTGGTGTTGGGGCCAGCCGCCGAGCACCTCGTGAATCCCGTCCTGCTCGGGCTCCTGCTGCTGACCGTGTTCGCGATCGGCAGGCGGTTGTTCGCATCGGCGTGGATCGGCCTGGCTTGCTCGCTCCTGTCGGCCCTGCTGCCGAACTACGTCCTCCTCTGGTCGACCTCGCCACTGCGCGACGTCCCCGCTCACCTGCTCGCGCTGAGTGGTCTCCTGCTCCTCCTTCCGGGCGGTAGCCGCCGTCGCGTACCCGGTTTGCGGGTGCTCCTGGCAGGGCTCCTGCTGGGGTACGCGATCACGACACGCGTGGACGCCGTCCTCTATCTGATCCCAGCGGGCGGTGCGGCGCTGCTCGACCGCGAGCGTTGGGCCCGGCGGCTCGCGCTCGGCGTGCTCGGCTTCACGCTCGGTGTGGCACCGTTGCTCGCGTACAACGCGGTCGCGACGGGAAACCCCCTGCGGCCGACGCAGGCGATGGAGCTCGATTCGGTGCTGGCCCGCGCGCCCTCGGCAACGGCCCGCTGGCTCGCCAACGTGCTGCCCGCACCGCGCCCAGCGCTCGCCGACCAGGGCACCGTGGTTCGCGCGGCCGACGACGCGCCCCCTGGCGTTCCAGCGCCGAGCCCCACACCGTTCTCGGTACAGGGGGGAGGGCTCCGCATCAGCAACCTCCAGCGCACCCTGCCGGCGAACGTTCTCACGATGCGCGAGGCCCTGGGCGATCTGCTGCTCGTGCTGGCCGCGATCGGGGCGGTCGTGGCCGTTCGCCGCCCGGCATTGTTTCTCCTCGCCGTGCCCTACGTGGTGGTCGCCTTTCTCTTCTTCAGCCTCTGGACCCTGCCCGGGCCACGCTACCTCACCGGCGCTCTGCTGCTGCTGCCGTTGCTCTCCGTCGAGGGGGCGCGTGCGCTCCCGGGAATCGTGTCACGCATCGTGCCGCGCGCCGGACGGCCCGCCGCGATCGCGTTGACGATGCTGCTGGTCGTGGGCCTCGTGGTGGCGACGCTGCGCCCGCCGCTCGGCCAGCCGTCGGCGCTGCCTTGGGTGGAGCGCGCCTTCGTACTCGCGATCGCGTCTGCGTGTGCCGTTGCCTGCTCGGCGGCCTCGGAGCGAAGGCGTCAGATCGCCTTCGCGATCGTGCTGGGGGCGGCGCTCGCGGCAACGCTCGGCTGGCGATCGACGATCGCCCTGGGGCGCCGCGCCAGCTTCCAGCAGCCACAGGTTGAGCGCGCCCGCACCACGCTCGAGGCTGCGACGGACTTTCCGGCGGTCGTCCTGACCACGACGAGCATCGGGCGACCGGCGGAGAACATCAACTACTATACGGATGTCGAGGCGGCGTACCTGGAGGAGCTGGTGCGCTGGCAGGCGCAGCCGCGCTACGTCGTCGGCGCTCTACTCAGGGCCGGCTACTCCGTCTACATCCTGCTGCCCGTGGAGCAGGCGAAGCAGTGGCTCGCGAATTCGAACATCTCGACGTGGTACACCGCCGAGACGGTGCGCTCGATCGCGCCCAGCGAAGCGGTCGATTATTTCGTCGCGTCCCCGTTCCACCGCGGGATTCCGCTGTCGCTGGTGCGGCTCGATCTGAGACGCCCCGGTACCTGAGTGCCGGGGATCCGCCACGCGCTCAGCCGGTAAGCCGGCCCCGCAGGATCTCGTTCACCGACTGCGGATTCGCCTTGCCGCCGGTCGCCTTCATGATCTGACCGACGAAGAACCCGAGCAGCTTGTCCTTGCCCGCACGAAACTCGGCGACCTTGTCGGGATGGCTGGCGAGGACGTCGTCGATCGCGGCGGCGATGGCGTTCGTGTCGGTGACCTGCTCGAGCCCCTTGCGCCGCACGATCGCTGCCGGCTCGTCCCCCGTTGCGACCATCTCCTCGAAGACCGTCTTCGCGATCTTGCCGCTGATCGTCTCGTCGTCGATCAGTGCGATCATCGCGGCGAGCGACTCCGCGCGCACCGGCCACTCGGTGATCACCAGCGCGTCGTCGAGCCTGCGCTCGCGCACGAGGCGCAGGATGTCGCCCATCACCCAGTTCGAGATCGCCTTGGCATTCTGGTGCAGCGCGACGGCGGCCTCGAAGTAGTCCGCGAGGTCGCGCCGCGCGGTGAGGACCTCCGCGTCGTACTGCGGCAGCTGGTACTCCGCGACGAAGCGCTCGCAGCGCCGCCGGGGGAGCTCGGGCAGGCCGCGGCGTAGCTCCTCGACCCAGGCGCGGTCGACGACCAGCGGCGGCAGGTCCGGCTCCGGAAAGTACCGGTAGTCGTGCGCATGCTCCTTCGAGCGCATCGATGCGGTGAGGCCCCGGTCCGCGTCCCAGAGCCGCGTCTCCTGCACGATCGTGCCGCCCGCCTCGATGACGTCGATCTGGCGGCGGATCTCGTAGTCGATCGCGTGCTCGACGTTGCGGAACGAGTTCATGTTCTTGATCTCGGTCCGGGTGCCGAGCTTCTCGGTGCCGCGGCGCCGAACGGAGACGTTCGCGTCGCAGCGCATGCTGCCTTCCTCCATGTTGCCGTCGCAGACGGCGAGGAACTGCAGCACGGCGCGCAGAGCGCGCAGATAGGCGCTCGCCTCGAGCGGGGAGCCGATCTCGGGCTCGCTTACGATCTCCATGAGCGGGACGCCCGCACGGTTCAAGTCGACCAGCGAGTGGTCGTCGTGGGCGTCGTGGATGCTCTTGCCGGCGTCCTCCTCCATGTGGATGCGGGTCAACGTGATGCGCTTCCGACCCGACGGCGTCTCGATGTCCACCCCGCCGCCGACCGCGAGGGGCTCCTCGTACATGCTGATCTGGTAGCCCTTGGGGAGGTCCGGGTAGAAGTAGTTCTTGCGCGCCCAGCGCGCGCGCGGAGGGATCGTGCAGCCGGTCGCGAGCGCGGTCCGCATCGCGTACTCGAGGGCGTGCCGGTTCAGAACCGGCAGCACGCCGGGCATGCCCATGCAGACCGGACACGTGTGGGCGTTCGCCTCGGCGCCGAAGCTCGCAGAGCAGCCGCAGAAGAGCTTCGACTCGGTCAGGAGCTGCGCGTGCACCTCGAGACCGATCACCGGCTCCCAGACCCCGTAGTCGAACGCGATCGTGTCTTCCTTGGGGCTGCTCATGCGACCTTCCCCGACACGAGGCCGGTGATCTCCGCCGGACGCCGGAGGTGCCACTCCGTCGCGCGCTGGTAGGCGTCACCGACACGGAGCGCGACCTCTTCGGCGAAGGCGGGCGCGATGATCTGCAGGCCGATCGGCAACCCGGCTGTGTCGGCGCCGCACGGGAGGCTGAGGCCCGGGAGCCCTGCGAGGTTCACGGACGTGGTGAAGATGTCGGACAGGTACATCGCGAGCGGATCGGAGACCTTCTCGCCGAGCCGGAACGCGGTCGTCGGCGCGGTGGGCGCGGCGATCACGTCGCACTGCTCGAAGGCCTGCAGGAAGTCGCGGCGGATCAGTGTCCGTACCTGAAGGGCCTTCAGGTAGTAGGCGTCGCAGTATCCGGCGGACAGCGCGTACGTGCCGAGCAGGATGCGCCGCTTCACCTCGGGGCCGAAGCCTGCGTCGCGTGTCTGACGGTACATGTCGATCAGCGAGTCACCGCTCGACGCACGCCGGAGCCCGAAGCGGACGCCGTCGTAGCGCGCGAGGTTCGACGACGCCTCTGCCGTGGCGACCAGGTAGTAGGTCGCGATCGCGTACTCGGTGTGTGGCAGGCCGATCTCGACGAGCTGTGCACCCTGGGATTCGAGGAGCCGGATCGCGCTGCGCGTGGCCCCCTCGACGTCCGGTGCGATCCCGTCCGCGAAGTACTCGCGGGGGATGCCGATCCGCAGCCCACGCACGTCGCCGGTGAGTGCGGCGGTGTAGTCGGGGACACCACGTGGCACCGATGTCGAGTCGCGGGGGTCGTGACCGGCGATCACCCCGAGGACGGCGGCGATGTCCTCGACCGTCCACGCGAACGGGCCCACCTGGTCGAGCGAGGACGCGTATGCGATCACGCCGTAGCGCGACACGCGTCCGTAGGTCGGCTTGAGTCCCACCAGGCCGCAGAAGCTCGCCGGCAGGCGGATCGATCCCCCGGTGTCCGTGCCCAGCGACGCGAGGCACTCCCCGGCCGCGACGGCAGCGGCAGAGCCGCCGGACGAGCCGCCCGGGACGCGCTCCAGGTCCCACGGGTTGCGCGTGCTGCCGTAGGCCGAGTTCTCGTTCGACGAGCCCATCGCGAACTCGTCGAGGTTGGCTTTGCCGACGAGGACGCTGCCGGCGCGGGCGAGCCGCTCCGCAGCGTCGCTGTCGTACGGCGGCCGGAAGCCCTCCAGGATTCGTGATCCGCACGTGGTCACGATTCCGCGGGTTGCGAAGATGTCCTTCAACACGACCGGGATGCCGAGCAGGGGGCCGGTCTCGCCGCGGCCGAGTCGAGCGTCGGCCGCAGCGGCATCCGCGAGGGCACGCGCCTCGGTGACCTCGAGCAGGGCGTGCAGCGCGGGCTCGGCGCAGGCGATGCGGTCGAGCATCGCGCGGGTGAGTTCCGTCGACGAGAGCTCGCGCCGGTCGAGAGCCGAGCGTGCGGTGGCGATCGTGAAGGAGCGTGGGTCGGAGAGGTTCATGTCGGTGTCTGCGCCGCGCCGTGGGTCACTCGATGATCTTCGGTACGCGCAGGTAGCTCCGGTCGCGATCCGGAGCATTGGCGAGCATGGCGTCGGCGTCCTGCGGATTGCGTACGACGTCGTCGCGCGGCGGCGTGTGGAGGTCGATCACGTGAGCGGTGGCCTCGATCCCGGTGGTGTCGAGGGCCTGCAGCTTGCCGATGTAGCCGAGGATCGACTCCAGGTCGTCGCGCAGCGACGCGCGTTCGTCCTCGGTGAGGCCGAGGCGGGCGAGCAGCGCGATGTGGTCGACGTCTTTGAGAGAGACCGGCATCTGTTATCGTTACCACGCCGGCGCGCGAAGCGACAATTTCGTGCGTCGGACTACCGGTCCTCGTCGCGTCCGATCCGGCGCGGAAGCGTCCGGAATCGTCGCTCGTCAAAATCAATGCGGAGAGGGATTCGCTCATGGCAGCCTCCTCACGAGGGTCGGGAACCATCGTCTCGGCGCTTCTGCTGCTCGCTCTGGCGGCCGCGGACGCGTTCGTACTGCACCGACTGAGCCTGCCCGGGCAGGCGGCGCTGCTCACCACGGCGGGCGAGACGCTCGCTTCGTCGGGCCCCGGTGCGGCGCTCCGGCAGCTGATGGACGCCGGCCTCCTCGCCTGGCTCGCGATTCCCGTCGCCGGACCGCTGCTCATCGCCGTGGTCGCCCTGCTGACGGGCCGCAGCCGGGTCGTGGCCGCGCCGGCGGCGGATGCGGCGGCGGAGACCGACGAGCTGGTCGAGCCGGCAGGAGCCGTCGCGTCGCCGGACGTCGCGCTGCGCCTCCTCGCGACGCTCCAGGAGGAGGCGCGCCTCATCGACTTCGTGCGTGAGGACATCGACGGCTACGCCGATGCGGAGGTCGGCAGCGCGGCGCGCGGCATTCACGCCGCGCTGCGCAAGGCGCTCGACGACCGGCTCGTGGTCGAGCCGATCCTTACCGGCGAGGATGGCGACAGCGTCGAGGTCCCTGTCGACTTCGAGCCGGCGCTCGTTCGCGTGACCGGAAAGCTCGCGGGCGGGCCGCCGTACAGCGGGGTTCTGCGCCATGGTGGATGGCGGGTGCGCGAGGTTCGGCTGCCCGCGCCGAGCCCGGGCAGCGACGCACGCATCCTGCTGCCCGCCGAGGTCGAGGTCGGGGTGGAATGAAGCGATCCAGCGACGACAGCGGGGCGGCGCCGAGCCGCTTCGTGGTCGGCATCGACCTCGGTACCACCAACTCGGCACTCGCCTACGTCGACACGGAAGGCCTCGACGAGCGCGCGACCGGTGTCGCCATCCGGACGCTCGACGTGCCGCAGGTGACGGCAGCGGGTACGCTCGAGCCGCGCCCGCTGCTGCCTTCGTTTCTCTACCTCGCGACCGCGGAGGAGCTGGCGAGCGGTGGCTTCGCGCTGCCGTGGGGGGCGCCACCGGAAGGACGGATCGTCGGAGCGCTGGCGGCAAAGCGCGCGGCCGAAGCACCCGACCGCGTGGTGTCGTCGGCGAAGTCGTGGCTGTGCAACGAGCGCATCGACCGGACGGCCCCGATCCTGCCCTGGATCCCCGATGCCGGCATGGCCGCCGACGCGTCCGCTCCGGAGATCCCGCGGATATCCCCGCTCGACGCCGCGACGACGTACCTGGCACATCTTCGCGACGCATGGAACCGGACGATGGCGGCAGATGATCCGTTGCTGGTGCTCGAGCAACAGGACATCTTCCTCACCGTGCCGGCGTCGTTCGACGCGGTCGCGCGCGAGCTCACGGTGCGCGCCGCGGGCGACGCGGGGTTCGCGAACGTGCACCTGCTCGAGGAGCCGCAGGCAGCGCTCTACGCCTGGGTACACGGTGCCGGCGAGGACTGGCGGAAGGACCTTCAGGTCGGCGACGTTCTGCTCGTCTGCGACGTCGGCGGCGGCACGACCGACTTCAGCGTCGTGCTGGTCGGCGAGGAGGGCGGACGGCTGGCCCTGCGCCGCGTGGCGGTCGGTGACCACCTGCTGCTCGGCGGTGACAACATGGACCTCGCGCTCGCCTTCGCGGTGCGCGATCGCCTCGCGCGCGACGGCAAGCGGATCGACGCGTGGCAGTTCCGGGGCCTCGTGCTCGCCTGTCGCGAGGCGAAGGAGCGTCTGCTCGGCGAGAGCCCGCCCGACAGCGTGCCGCTCTCGATCCTCGGCCGCGGCAAGAAGCTCATCGGTGGCACGATCCGCGCCGCGCTCGAGCGCGCCGAGGTCGACGCCCTGCTGCTCGACGGCTTTCTCCCCGCGGTCGACGCGTCGGCGCGCGCGGTGACGGTCGCCGAGTCGGGGCTGAGCGAGCTGGGCCTCCCGTTCGCGGCGGACGCCGCGATCACGCGGCACCTGGCCACGTTCCTGTCGTCGCACCGCGCGGTCGCCTCGGGCGACGACGGCGACGCGAGTGCGGCGGCGGATGGTCTCATCCACCCGACGGCACTGCTGTTCAACGGTGGTGTGATGCAGGCCGCGGCGATGCAGCGCCGCGTCGCCGACGTCCTCGCCGCGTGGGCCCACGCGGCGAAGGTTGCGGAGCCGCGCATCCTGCCCGGCAGCGACCTGTCGCACGCGGTGGCGCGCGGCGCTGCCTACTTCGGCCTCGCGCGACGTGGCCGGGGCGTGCGCATCCGCGGCGGAACGGCGCGCTCGTACTACGTCGGCGTGGCGAGCGCGATGCCGGCGGTTCCCGGGAAGCCACCGCCGGTCAAGGCACTCTGCGTCGTGCCGTTCGGCGTGGAGGAGGGTAGCGAGCTCGAGGTCCCCGGTGCCGAGTTCGGCTTGCTCGTCGGACAGCAGGCGCGATTCCGTTTCTTCGCGTCGTCGACGCGAGGCGAGGATCACGTCGGACTGGTCCTCGACGAGTGGGAAACGACCGAGCTCGAGGAGCTGGCACCGCTCACCGCACGCCTCGACGGCTCGGCGAGCAGCCGCGTGCCGGTGCGACTGTCGGCCACCGTGACGGAGATCGGCACGCTCGAGCTCTGGTTCGTCGCGCGCGAGGCGGGCGAGCGCTGGAAGCTCGAGTTCACCGTCCGCGGAACGGGCGGCGCGCCGTGAGCGAGTCGCAGCGCGCCGCGGCACGGTACGTCGTGGGGATCGATCTCGGCACGACGAACTCCGCCGTCGCGTGGGTGAAGCTCGACGGCCATGCTCCCGTCGAAGCGTTTCCCGTGGCGCAGCTCGTCGCCGAGGGAGAGGTGCTGCCGCGTCCGTCGTTGCCGTCGGCGATCTACCTGGCGGGAGAGCACGACGTTCGGCCCGGCGCCCTCGCGCTGCCGTGGAGCGATGATCGGCGCTGGGCGGTCGGTGCGCTCGCGCGGCGGCTGGGCGATCGCGTCGCCGGCCGGCTCGTCACCTCGGCGAAGTCCTGGCTCTGCCACGGCGCGGTCGACCGGACCGCCGCGATCCTGCCGTGGGGAGGTGATCCCTCGATCGCCAAGCTGTCGCCCGTCGCGGCGTCGGCGCGGATCCTGGAGCACGTGCGTCAAGCCTGGGATGCACAGCATCCGGTAGCACCGCTCGCCGCGCAGCAGGTCGTGCTCACCGTCCCCGCATCGTTCGATGAGGTGGCGCGCGAGCTGACGGTTCAGGCGGCTGCGAACGCCGGTCTCGACCGGCTGCGATTGCTCGAGGAGCCCCAGGCGGCGATCTACGCGTGGATCCACGCGCACTCGTCCTGGCGCGAGCAGCTCGCGCCGGACAGCTCGGTTCTGGTCGTCGACATCGGCGGCGGCACGACGGATCTCTCGCTGATCGTCGTACGACGCGGCGCGGAGGGTCTCGGTCTCGAGCGGGTCGCCGTTGGCGAGCATCTGCTGCTCGGAGGTGACAACGTCGACCTCGCGCTCGCGCGGCTGGTCGCCGACCGTAGCGCCGAGGCGCGCGGCCTCGATGCCGCACGATGGCAGCAGCTCACCTCGCTCTGTCGCGAGGCGAAGGAGCGGCTGCTCGGCGACGACCCGCCGGAGAGCCTCGCGATCGCCGTGCCCGGTCGCGGACGCAGCATCGTCAAGGGCACGATCACGGCGCAGCTGTCCCGGCACGACGTCCTGAACGTGGTGCTCGACGGCTTCGTGCCCGTGGTGCCGCGCGACGCTCGCCCGCGCGCGAACGAGGGTGTCGGCCTCACCGAGTTCGGCCTGCCGTACGCGAGCGACGCGCAGATCACGCGCCACCTGGCAGCGTTTCTCGCCGACGCGACCGATCCGTCGGCGACGGCGGGCGGCGCGCACGCCGTGCCGGCGCCGACCGCGGTGCTGTTCAACGGTGGCGCACTGAAGTCCGCAGCGATGCGCGCGCGCATCCTCGATACGCTCGAGTCGTGGTACGGCGCACGGCCGCACGAGCTCGCCGGCGCGGACCTCGAGCTCGCCGTCGCGCGCGGAGCCGCGACGTACGGGCTCGCGCTGCGCGGCATCGGGGCGCACATCGCCGGCGGTGCGGCCCGTGCGTGCTATGTGGCGGTGGCTGCCGATACGGCCGACGCGGCGGCGGGCCGGAGGCAGCACGTCCTCTGCGTCGCGCCGCGCGGCATGCAGGAGGGCGCCGAGAACGAGATCGCCCTGCCCGAGTTCGAGGTGGTGGCGAATTCCCCGGTCCGCTTTCCGATCTACGCGTCGGCGACGCGCACGGGCGACGAGGCGGGAGCGCTGCTCGAGCTCGATCCGTCGACGTTGGTCGAGCTGCCGCCCATCTCGACGGTGCTGCGCTTCGGACGCTCGCTCAGCGAGCGCGCGATCGCGGTGCACCTGCGCGCGGCGCTGACCGAGACCGGAACGCTGGAGCTCTGGTGCCTGTCGCGCGAGACGGATCATCGCTGGCGGCTCAACTTCGACCTGCGCGCCCGCGAGCGCGGACCCGACGGGCAGCTTCCTCCGGGCGAAGCCGACAAGGCGGCGGCCTCGGCACCCGGCCAGCCTGCGCAGGAGATGGTCGTCGCCGAGAATCGCATCGCGGCGGCGGTTGCCTGTCTCGGAGGCTGCTTCGCCGAGCGTCAGGCGGGCGACCCGAAGCAGCTGATGCGTGCGCTGGAGGAGGCCCTCGACGCGGGCAAGGATGCCTGGCCGGTGGCCTGCGTGCGACGCCTGTGGGACGCGCAGTTCGCGCTCGAGGGTGCACGCGAGCGCACGCCCGACCACGAGGCTCGCTGGCTCAACCTCGCCGGCTTTCTGCTCCGTCCGGGCTACGGCGAGGAACGAGACGCATGGCGCGTGGAGCACCTCTGGCGACGCTTCGACGCCGGGCCGCACTTCGCGAACGCGCCGCAGGTTCGCGCCGAGTGGTGGACCATGTGGAAGCGCGTCGCGGGCGGACTCACACGTCAACAACAGCAGGCGCTGCTCGCGTTCGTCCGTCCGGTTCTGCTGCCGCAGCTCGCGAAGAAGGCGAAGGTGCGCTGGAAGGCCGCGCCGCAGGAGCTGCGCGAGATGTGGCAGGTGGCCGCATCGCTCGAGAAGCTCCCGGCCGGAGTCCGCCAGGAGCTGGCGACGACCCTGGCCAGCCGGGTCCTCAAGGGCAAGGCGACGGGCGACGCCGAGGTCTGGGCGCTCGGCCGGATCGCCGCAAGGACGCCGATGGCGGGCCCCGTGAGCAGCGTGATCGAGCCGCGCATCGTGGAGCCGTGGCTCGCGGCACTGCTCGACGCCCCTTGGGAGCGGCGGGCGGCGACGGCTCTCGCGGTCGCGCAGATGGCTCGTCTGACCGGCGACCGGGCGCGCGACGTCGACGCCGCGTTGCGCGAGCGTCTCGCGGAGCGCATCGCCGCCGAGCCGGAGGGGCGGCGCTTCGCGCGCTGGCTGCGCGAGGTGGTCGCGATCGGCGCGCAGGATCGCGCGCTGGTCCTCGCGGAGTCGCTGCCGGTGGGCCTGCGCCTCGCCGCGGCAACGGGCTGAAGACGGCAGGGTAGCCGGTACGTCCGCCCTGTGTCGCCGGCGGCAGGGAGGGCAGAGTGCCGGTGTGCCATGCAGGGACCCACGCGCCGCGCGCGGCCGTGCCGCCGAGGACGCGGCGGCGCGCTTTCTTTCCCGACAGGGCTACGAGGTCGTCGCGCGCAACGTCTGGCTTTGCGGCGCAGAGGTCGATCTCGTGGCCCGCGACGGCGACGTCGTCGTCTTCGTCGAGGTGCGCTCGCGCTCCAACCGCCGCTTCGGGACGGCGGCGGAGACGGTGGGGGCGCGCAAGATCGCCCGCGTGGCGCGGGCGGCCCAGGCGTACCTCGCGCTGAACGGTCTCTCTCGCGCGCCCGCCCGGTTCGACGTGGTCGGGGTCGACATGACCAGCGGTGCTCCGGTGTGCACGCTCGTCCGCGGCGCCTTCGAAAGCCCGTTCTGAGTGGCGCGCGCGGGCCGGAAATGTTGAAGAACACGACCATGCTGGACATCAGGCTCATCCGTGAGAGGCCCGACTTCGTGAAGGCCGAGCTCGCGAAGGTGCAGTGTCCCCCGTCGATGATCGACGACCTGCTCGAGGTCGACCGCCGGCGCCGCGAGGCGCTGCAGGCGCTCGAGGCACGACGGGCTGAGCGCACGCGACGCTCGAAGGAGATCGGTGCGCTGCCCCCGGAGGAGCGGAAGAGCGCCGGAGCCGCGCTCAAGTCGCTCGGCGACGAGATCGCCGCCGCCGAGGCGTCGGCGACCGAGGCGGAGGCCCGCTTCGACGCGATGATGCTGCACGTCCCGAACCTGCCGCACCCGGATGTGCCCGTCGGACCCGACGACTCGGCGAACACCGTGGTCCGCAGCGTGGGCGATCCGGCGCATTTCGACTTCACCCCGCAGCCGCACTGGGACCTCGGTCCGGCGCTCGGCGCGATCGACTTCGAGCGCGGCGTCAAGATCTCGGGAACCCGCTTCTACGTCCTGACCGGCATCGGCGCCCGGCTGCAGCGCGCGCTGATCTCGTTCATGCTCGACGTGCACACGCGCGAGCACGGCTACCTCGAGGTGTACCCGCCGGCGATGGTGAAGGAGCAGTGCCTGGTCGGCACCGGGAACCTGCCGAAGTTCGCCGACACCGTGTACCGGGACATCGAGGAGGACTTCTGGTTCGTGCCGACCGCGGAAGTCCCGGTCACCAACATGTACCGCGAGGAGACCCTCGACGGCGCCCGGCTACCGATCCGTCACGTCGCCTACTCGCCGTGCTTCCGCCGCGAGAAGATGTCCGCCGGACGTGACGTCCGGGGCATCAAGCGCGGGCACCAGTTCGACAAGGTCGAGATGGTGAAGTTCGTGCGGCCGGAAGCGTCGGACGACGAGCTCGTGTCGCTGCTCGATGACGCCGAAGACATCTGTCGCCGGCTGGGGCTCGCGCACCGGGTGATCCGGATGTGCACGGGCGACCTGAGCTTCACGGCTGCCTGCAAGTTCGACGTCGAGGTCTGGGCGCCCGGCTGCGGCGAGTGGCTCGAGGTCAGCTCGTGCTCGAACTTCCGGGACTTCCAGGCACGTCGCGCGAACATCCGCTTCCGCCCGACGCCCCAGGCGAAGCCGGAGTACGTGCACACGCTCAACGGCTCGGGGCTCGCACTGCCCCGCGTGCTGATCGCGGTGCTCGAGACCTACCAGCAGCAGGACGGTTCGGTGCGCCTCCCCGAGGTCCTGCGTCCCTACCTGGGCGGCCTCGAGGTCCTGCGTCCGCTCTGACGGGCCGCCGCGGCCGTGCTGGCGCGCGCCGCTGCCCCGCTGGGGCGCGCCGCTGCCCCGCCCGGCGGACTGGGCGCGTGGTCGCGACCGGTCGCCTTCTTGCGTGTCGTTGTGGAAGGGGAGCGTCTCGCGGGCGTCTCGGCAGTGCTCCGCGCAAAGTCGCACAGCGGCTGGATGACGCAGAGCGCGCACCGCGGCTCGCGGGCGAGGCAGACGCGCCGGCCGTGCCATTGCAGAAGATGGCAGAGGCGTACGCGGTCCGCCGGCCGTACGACCTTCATCAGGTCGGCCTCGATCTGGTCGGGATCGTCGTTGCCCGTGAGCCCGATGCGCTTCGCGAGCCGTGCGACGTGCCGGTCGACGCCGATCGCGGGCTCGCCGTACGCATTCGCACGGAGCACGTTGGCGGTCTTCCGGCCGACGTGCGGCAGCTCGAGCAGGTCGGCGAGCGAGCGCGGGACCTCGCCCCCGAAGCGCGCGACGATCTCCGCGCAGCAGCGCTGCACCGCCTTGGTCTTCTGCCGGTAGAAGTTCACCGCCCGCAGCTGCTGCTCGAGCTCGGCCGGGTCGGCCTCGGCCCAGGCGCGCGGGGTGCGGTAGCGCGCGAAGAGCGGCGGCGTGATCGCGTTCACGCGATCGTCCCGGAACTGCGCGGCGAGGATCAGGGCGACGAGCAGCTCGAGCGGCGAAGTGAAGTCGAGCTCGAAGCGGGCGTCGGGGTGCGCACGCGCGAGCTTCTGCACGATCGTCCTTGCCCTCGTACCGTTGCTCGTCGGTCCCGCAGCCACGACTTAGACTGCGATGGGTCACACCGGGTGTCAATCGTCGCGACCGTTGCGCGCGCCTGCTACGAAGGCCCGGTGTCTGCGACCGTACGCATCCCGGTAAGCGGTGTGTCTCTCGCGGTGACCGACCACGGGTCCGCGAGGGGTGACGTGGCCCGTGCACTCGTGCTCGCGCACGCGACGGGCTTCTGCGGCGCGGTCTGGCGGCCGCTGCTCCCGGCACTGCGCGAGCGCTTCCGTGTGATCTCGCTCGATCAGCGTGGCCACGGCGACAGTGACAAGCCGGACGACGCATACGCGTGGCGCGACTTCGTGGACGATCTCGCGGGAGTGATCGACGCTCTCCGGCTGCGTGACGTCTGCGCGGTCGGGCACTCGAAGGGCGGGGCGGCCGTGGCTGGCGTGGCGGCGCTCCACCCGGGTCGCATCGGGCGTGCGGTGCTGCTCGATCCCGTGCTGGTCGATCCGCTGCCCGAGGGCAGGACCCAGCCGGCGAACGCGATGGCGGTCGCGGCCCGGCGGCGAAGGCAGGTGTGGGACAGCCGCGAGCAGATGATCGAGTCCTACGCCGGGCGGGCGCCGTTCGACGTGTGGCGGCGCGACTTTCTCGAAGCGTACGTCGAGGGCGGAACCTTCGTGCGGGCTGACGGGAAGGTCGAGCTCAAGTGCTCCGGCGAGATCGAGGCTCGGGTGTACGAGGGAGCGGCGCGGTCGTCGAGCACTGAGTTCCTGCACGGCATGGCGGTGCCGACCCTGCTGGTGTCGGGAGAGCGCAGCCTGACCCTGCCACCGGAGCGCGCCCGTCGAGCGGCCGCCATGCTGCGCCACGGCAGGCTCGAGGTCCTACCCGGGATCGGGCACTTCGTTCCGATGGAAGCGCCCGATGCGGTGCTGCGCGTGCTAGGCGCTTTTCTGTAGTGAGGGACGATGGTCCCGACGACGGCTCGCGGGCGGGCGCTCGGTGGAGCTCGCGGAGGACTCGTCGCCAAGGGTCAACGCGTCGTTCGAGGCTCGCACCAGATAGCGCCACTGGCCACGAACCCGGACACCGGCGGCGAGGAAGCGCCGCTGGGCACGCACGCGGTTCTGGCGATCGGTTGCATGAAAGCTCATGCACGAATTGCGGTAGCATGAGTCATGCCATCGCGGCGGCTCGCGGGAGGTCTGAAATCCGCACGTTTTTCGTGGCGGCGGGTCGCCCTGAACGGTTCGCTCGGCAGCAACTTCAGCATCATGTCACGTATCGTCAGAGGACCATGCAACGTCGGGGGCGTCGGTGAAGATCGTCGTTTGTGTGAAGCAGGTACCGGAGGTGTCCGAGCTGGGGTTCGACCCCGGGACGCGTCGTCTGAAGCGCGCCGGGGTTCCCCTGCAGATCAACCCCTTCGACCGGCGCGCCGTGCTGGAGGCGATCCGCCTCCGCGAGGATATCGGGGGCTCGGTGGCCATCGTGTCGATGGGGCCGCCGCAGGCGGCCGACGCGCTGCGCGAGTGTCTCTCTCTGGGCGTCGACCGCGCCGTGCACCTCTCGGACCGGGCGTTCGCCGGTGCCGACACGCTCGCGACATCCCGTGCTCTGGCGCGCGCGATCGATCGCCTCGGGTTCGACCTGGTGCTCGCCGGGAGGTTCACCATCGACTCGGAGACGGGACAGGTCGGACCCGAGGTGGCGGCACTGCTCTCCGTACCGCTGGTGGGCGGAGTTCGGCGCTTGACGGTCGAACCTCGCCACGAAGGCGTCGCCGCGTCCTGGCTCGCGCGCGCCGAGTGCGAGCGTGACGATGGTTTCGCCGAGGTCGAGTGCGCGACGCCGATGGTGATGACCTGCACCGACCGCTGGAAGACCCGCGTGCCGCTGGTCATGCCGGACGAGGCGGCAGCACTGCAGCATCCGCTCGAGGTGTGGACCGCGGCCGATCTCGGCGGCTCGTCGGACGACTACGGCGAGCCGGGCTCGCCGACGTGGGTCGCGGACCTGCAGCCGGTCGCGTCGCGGCGCCGCAACGCGCGCGTGGTCGCGAGCGACTCGTACGACGCCGCGGTCGACGCCGTCGTGGCGGAGCTCGCGGCGATGCGCGCCGATGGCGAGCGCGTCGGGCGCGGTCGCTCGCTCGCGCATCGGGCCGCGACCAGCCCTGACGGCGCCGTCTGGGTCCTCGCCGAGCTCGCACCGGACGGCCGTCTCCGTCCGGTGACGGCGGAGCTGCTCGGGGCGGCCGACGAGCTCGCCGAGCAGCTCCATCTCGGCGTGGCGGCGTTTCTCGTCGCGCCCGATCTCGGCCCGCGGACAAAGGCACCCGACGTCGCCGCGCTCGCAGCGGAGCTCGGTGCGCTCGGTGCCGACGTGCTGCTGGCACCCTGCGGAAATGGTGTGAGCGACGAGGCGACCGCGCGCGTCCTCGAAGCGGCGATCGCCCGCCATCGTCCGCGAATCGTCCTCGCTCCGGCGACCGGGCTCGGGCGCGAGGTGGTGCCGCGCGTTGCGGCCCGGCTCGGCCTCGGGTTGACCGGTGACGCGATCGGCGTGGAGCTCGATGGCGAGGGGCGGCTGCGGCAGCTCAAGCCCGCGTTCGGCGGGCAGCTGGTCGCACCGATCCTGTCGAAGACCAGCCCGGAGCTCGTCACCGTCCGGCCCGGCGTGCTGGACGCTGCGCACGCGACGCCCGGGCGGCCCGCGGCGCGCGTGGCCGTGCTGCCGGAGGGGCCGGCGGACGCCGCTCGCGTGCGTACCATCGGCTTCACGTCCGAGCTCGGTGACGGCCCGTCGCTCGACGACGCCCGGGTCGTGGTGTGCGTCGGTTGGGGGATGGGCAAGGACTCCGTGCCACTCGCGAGCGATCTCGCGGCCGCACTCGGCGGAGTCGTGGGTGCGACGCGTCGGGTGTGTGACGGCAGCTGGCTTCCGCGCCAGCTGCAGATCGGGATCTCCGGACGGAGCGTCGCACCCGACTTCTATCTGGCGCTCGGCGTGCGCGGCTCCTTCAACCACGTCGTGGGCATGAGCCGGTCGGGGCGCGTGGTGGCCGTCAATCGCGACGAGAACGCGGAGGTCTTCGCCGCAGCGGACTTGGGCATCGTCGGCGACGCGCGTGGCTTCGTGGAGGCGCTGCTGGCGCGGATTCGCGCGTCCTGACGACGGGGAGGGCCGGGCTCCTAGTCGAGGATCGTCTTCTTGACGATGCCCAGGTCTCCGTCGAGCTCGTAAACCAGCGGCACGGCGGTAGCGATGTTGAGCTCGAGCACCTGCTCTCGCGTGAGGTGCTCGAGGTCCATCACGATCGAGCGCAGGCTGTTGCCGTGCGCGGCGACGATGACGTTGTGCCCGGCCCGGAGCTGCGGCGCGACGTGGGCGGCGAAGTAGGGGAGGGTGCGCGCGGCAGTGTCCTTGAGGCTCTCACCGCCTGGGGGCGCCACGTCGTAGCTGCGCCGCCACACGTGCACCTGCTCGTTGCCGTACTTCTTGGCGGTCTCGGCCTTGTCGAGCCCCTGGAGGTCCCCATAGTGGCGCTCGTTGAGCGCCTGGTTCCGCTCGACCGGGAGCTCACCCGCGCCGATCTCCTGTAGCACGATCGACAGCGTCTCCTGCGCGCGCACGAGCTCGGAGGTGAACGCGAACGCGAAGGTGATGCCGGTATCGCGCAGCCTGCTCCCGGCGCGGTGCGCCTCCTCGCGTCCGAGATCGGTCAGCGGCACGTCGACCCAGCCCGTGAAGCGGTTCTCGAGATTCCACTGCGATTGCCCGTGGCGAATCAGGACCAGGGTCGACACATCACCTCCCTCGGTCGCCCGGCTGGCGCGACGCGAAACGACTATGCGATGGATCCTCGTCCTTCAAGGCGCTCCGGCGCTGTGCTAGCGTCCGCGCGTCTCTACCGAACAACGGAGGCCTCGCAGCATGAAGATCGTGGTGGATTTCGACAAGTGCAACAGCAACGCCGTCTGTCAGGTCGCGGCGCCGGAAGTCTTCGAGGTTCGTTCGGACAACTTCCTCTACATCCTGCAGGAGAACCCGCCCGAGAGCCTGCGCGTCAAGGTGGAGGCCGCGGTGCGCGGCTGTCCGACGCGCGCGATCTCCATCGAGGACTGAGGAGCCTGCGGTTGCCGGCGACTCAGCCGCCGGTGATCGGGCGCTCGGGCTCGCCGATGCAGTAGGCGCAGCGACAGAGCGCGCGCAGCTCCGATACGAGGTAGAAGGTCTCGTGCCCGTCGGTCCAGCGCAGGAAGACGCTCGCATCGCCGATCCGCTCGAGGCTCTCGAGCGTTGCCTTGCCGCCGCCGGGCAGCTCGTCGCGCTCTCGAAGGGCCATGCAGGCATCGCAGGGGCAGTGGCCCCGAAGGCTCGCATGCGTCAGGATCGAGTCGTGGCCGTCGAACCACGCGACTCCGAGTGCGTAGCGTCCCACCGCCCGTGTCTCGCTGATCCTCGGCTCGTCCGCCATGCGTTCGATCGTAGGCAAGAGCGTACCGAGCGACAACCCCGCGGGCTGCGCCGCGCCCGGGCGATCACTCCGCTGGTGTTCGGAATCCTGCTCGGGGCAGCCTGCGCAGGGGCGCAGGTTCAGCCCATCGCGCCCGAAGCCGCGGGTGACCACCTCGGCGAGGTGGTCACCGTCGAGGGCAACGTCGAGACGGTGATCTGCTCCCCGCTCGCCTGCCTGGTCTCGTTCACCGCCGACTACAGCGGTCTCGCCGCCTCGATCCCCGGGGACGTGGTGTCGCGCTTCCCGTCGCCGAAGGAGACCTATGCGAACCGCCGCGTCCGGGTGCGGGGGACGGTCGTCGATCGCAACGGCCGGCCGCGGATCGAGGTGACCGACCCGGAGGCCCTGCTGGTCGTCGGCGCAGCCGGCGGCGCGGCGCCCGGGTCCGGGGCGGCTCCGGTCGTGCGCGTAAATCGGCCTGCGGGTGTCGACCCTGCTGGGGCTTCGCCCCAGCAGGTCACCGACGGAGCCGTCGTCGCTGCGGCCGAGGCGCTCGGCGCGCCGGCTGCAGACGACCCCTCCGGTGACGCCGCGACAGCATCGCGCTCGCGGGTCATTGCCCCGGGCGTCGTGACCACCCGCAGCGGCGGACCGCGGCCGCCATCGGCAGAGCCGAGCGGTGACGGTCTGGTCGCTCGTCTCGAACGTGGCGCGGCCGACGTCGCGGCGGTCGAGTCACGCTCGCTCGAGCAACGTGTCGAGCAGCTGCAGCAGGAGAACGCGAGCCTCGCCGAGGTGGTGCAGGAGCTCGAGGAAAGGCTGGCCGTGCTCGAGCGGACGGGCGGCCGCGGCCAGGGTGTCAACGAAGCGGAGCTTCCCTACACGCCGGAGTACGTCGTCTCCGGCGAGAAATCGACCCGTCTCGAGGCCGTGAAGCGCGGCTGGAGCTCGGAGCGTCTGCTGCGGGCAGTCGGGCCGCCGCTCAACACCGTGACCGAGGCGAACGGGTACATGACCTGGTACTACGCCAACGGACGCGCCGTGACGCTCGACCCCCGCGGTCGCGTGGCCTCCAGCGTCGGCTTCTGAAGCCCCCTCAGGCCGCGCCGTCGGGCGGGAGCTTGTCGTGGCCGGGCGCGCCTTCGGGCTTGTCGGCGCCGTCGTCGTCCTCGCGATGGTCCAGCGAGTCGCGGAACGCGCGCAGCGATTTCCCGAGGAACGAACCCACCTCGGGTAGGCGGCTCGGCCCGAACACCAGCAGCGCGAGCGCGAGGATCACCAGAAGCTCAGGAAAGCCGAGACCCCACATCGTGCTCCGGATAACAACGCTCCCCTGCCTTGGAGTCAAGCTGCGATCCGTCGGGTCGCCGTGGCCGCGGACGGGCGGAGATGGTACCTGCGACGCGCGATGTCGGAGCTAGGCGGTGCCGGTGCGCCGTCGCGGACAGGTTCCGCGAACGGCGAGTCTCCCGTCCGTCTGGCACGCTCGGCCTCGGTGGTCGGCGGTGCGGTCCTTGGAAGCAGGATTCTCGGGCTGATCCGTGAGCAGGTGTTCGCTGCCTCGTTCGGCGCGGGGCGCGAGCTCGATGCCTTCGTCACGGCGTTTCGCATTCCGAACCTGTTCCGCGACCTGTTCGCCGAGGGCGCCCTGTCGGCGGCGTTCGTGACCTGCTTCACGCAGACGCTCGCACGGGAAGGCGAGGCGCGGGCGTGGCGCCTCGCCAACCTGGTGGTGCACGCGCTTCTCGTGGTCGTCGGCGGCATCGTCCTGGTCGGCATCCTGGTGACACCGTGGGTCGTCGACGTCATCGCTCCCGGGTTCGCCGACGTTCCCGGGAAGACCGCGCTGACCGTCGAGCTGACACGCGTCATGTTCCCCTTCCTGGTGCTGGTCGCTCTGGCCGCAGTCGCCATGGGGATGTTGAACGCGCGCGGGCACTTCGGCGTGCCGGCCTCGGCGTCGAGCTTCTTCAACGTCGGCTCGATCGTCGTCGGACTCTTCGCCGCATGGTGGCTGGCGCCCGGTTACTTCACGAGCGCGTGGGGTGAGGGAGGGGCGGCGGGCGCGGCGCCGGAGCTCGCCGAGCGCGCGATCCTCGGCATGGCGCTCGGCACCGTGGTGGGCGGTGCGCTGCAGCTCCTCGTTCAGGTCCCGTCGCTCTACCGCCTGAATTACCGCTACCGGCCGATGCTCTCGTTCCGGGATCGCGGGGTGCGTCGGGTTCTGGCGTTGATGGCCCCGGCGACGATCGGGGCCGCAGCCCTGCAGATCAACGTGCTGGTGAACAGCAACTTCGCCTCGCATCTCGGCGACGGCGCAGTGAGCTGGCTGAACGTCGCCTTTCGCTTCATGCAGCTGCCGATCGGCCTCTTCGGTGTCGCCGTCGGCGTGGTCGCCCTGCCGGCAGTGTCGCGCAGCGCCGAACGCGCCGACATGCCCGAGTTCAATGCGACGATCGTGCGCGCCCTGCGTCTCGTGTTCGGCCTCTGCTTGCCCGCTGCGGTCGGCCTCGCGGCTCTCGCGCCCGAGTTCGTGGGACTCGTCTATCAGCACGGACGGTTCACCGCCGAGGACACGCGGATGGCGGCGAGCGCGCTCGTCGCCTACTCGGTCGGCCTCGCAGGATACGCGAACATCAAGGTCATGGTCCCGGCCTTCTATGCGCTCGGTGACGCCCGGACGCCGGCTGCGATTTCATGCTTGTCGATCGCGGTGAACGCGGCGGGCAACTGGCTCGTGATCCACCAGCTGGGTGGCGGTCATGCCGGACTCGCGGGCGTGACGTCGCTGGTCGCGCTGCTCAACTTCGCGATCCTCTTCGTGTTGCTGCGGCGCCGGATCGGCTCGTTCCCCGGGCTCGGTGCCGCCGTGCTGCGCCTCGGGGTCGCCTCGCTCGTCGTCGGGGTGGTCTGCGTGGCCGTGCGCTCGGGCGTCGGCCTCTTCCTGCCGGTCGACGGGTTCGCGGGCCGCGCCGCGATCGCCAGCCTCGCGGTTCCCTTGGCGGCGATGGCGTTCGTCGTGGCCGCCGCGGCGCTCGGCGTGCAGGAGATCCGCCCGATGGTGGAGCGCCTCCTCGGGCGTGCCCGCCGCGCCGCGCGCTGACGCGCCGCCCTGGCGGATGCTAGACCGGCGCCATGTCACCCGGCGGAACTGGCGCGGGCCCTGCCGTGCCGGCGATCATCGCCGGCTTCCCGACGCTGGTGGAGGCGTTCGAGGTTGCCGGGACGCCGATCGCGCTGGTGACCGTGCGCGACCTCGAGCAGCACGTCGACCGCGAACTGCTGCTGCATGACGAGAGCACGGTGCCGCCCTACTGGGCGCTGGTGTGGGGCGGGGCACGTGCGCTCGCAGAGCATCTGGTCACCCGCGTCGAGTGCAAGGGCAGGAGCGTTCTCGACGTCGGGTGCGGGCTCGGTCTCGTCGCGCTGGCGGCGTCGTTGCGGGGGGCGCTGGTGACCGCGATCGATCGCGAACTGGCGCCGATCGAATTTCTGCAGGCGAGCGCCGCGATCAACCGTGTCGAGGTGGAGGTGCTCGTCGGGGATGTCGTGACCGCGTCCCTCGAACGGACGTTCGACCTCGTGCTGGCGGCCGATCTGCTCTACGAGCGGGCCGAGTTCGACCACCTGGCGGAAGCCCTGAGCGGGCTCGTCGCACCGGATGGAACGCTGTGGGTCGCCGACCCGCAGCGGGTCGATACCGCCCGGTTCTACGCAGCGCTCGAGCGCTGCGGGCTCTCGATCCGCGAGGTGGGAGCGTGCGAGCTTCGCGAAGAGAACGGCGTCCTGCGCGTCAGGCTGATCGCGCTGGGACGCGGCTGAGGACGAGCGCAGGCCCAGGCGGAACCTGCGCCCGCGCGATCACTCGGCCGGCGCTGCGCCGTCGGCGTGACGGTATTCAACCTGGTGGTCGAGGAGCACCTGGCCTTCCTCGGTCATCCAGCCGAAGCGGGTGGTGCGCTTGCCCTCGATGAGATGGTTCACCAGCTTCACCCGGCTCACCGCCTTCCCGGACTCGAGAGAGACGTGCCACGCCTTCAGGGTGACCTTGCCGCGGGTAGACGCGCGTGCTGTTTTGCTGAGCTTTTTCTCCGCCATGGTGGGTCCTCCAGCCGCCGGGCCTGAGCGCTGGTGAGTAACCGGCGCCCGCGCCTGGCGCAAGCAGGCGGGCGAGCGGATGGGACGGCGACGCCGGGGAGGCGCTGGTGCCCGGCGCCCCCCCCCCGATTCCTGCCCGCAGGCGACACGGGGGCGACCGCATGACCGTCGAAACGGACCATCGAGCGAGCCGCTTGCAGAAGAGGGGCTTTCTTCGGAGAAAAAAACCTGCCAGATTTGGTTATCAGCTACTGACACGCTGAGTCATTGCTGCTATTCTCTATCGACCTTGGTGGGGAGGCAGTGATGGCGACGACGACGACCTCGTCGAGTCTCGTTGGAGGCCAGTCGTCCCCGCACCAAGATCGTTCGGGGCCGGACGATACCCTCCCGTCGACCCCGTCGAGGCATACGGACCACGACCCGGTGGAGCCGCGTCCGCGGCACGCGCCGAGGTAAAACGATTCGAGGGTAAAGGAACGAGATGCGAACCGCAGCGATCTATCCGGCAGAGACCGAGCCGACCGAGTGGAACGATCCGAATCGGGACGAGCAAGCTCAGGCGGCAACACCTTCTGCTCAGGAGCTTGGTGACGTCGAGGCTGAGGCGAAGTCGATGGAGCCCCTCGTAGGGGACCTCGACGTCCTCGGCCGATTCTACGCCGACCTCGCCCGTACCCCGCTCCTCGACCGCGAGGCCGAGCGCACGCTGACCACCGAGATCAGCCGGGCACGGGAGTCGGTCGTCCGGTGGCTCCGTCGCAACCCGCGCATCGTCAACGTCACGTTGACGGAGCGGGGCCGCGGCGTCATCCGCCCGACCGAGGAGTTCCGCGAGCGAGAGATCCTGCTGGTCGTCGATCGGGCGCGGCGTCTGGCACGCAGCCCTGCGAAGCTTCGCAAGATGCGTCTGACGCGCGACCGGGTCAGCAAGTTCGCGCGCGAGCTCGACGCACGCCTCGAGGCGTACCGCGGCGCGCGCGACGCGATGCTGAAGGCGAACCTGCGCCTCGTCGCCGCGATCGCTCGCAAGCACGCCCGTCGCGGCCTCCCGCTGCCCGATCTCATCCAGGAGGGAACGCTGGGTCTCCTGCGCGCCGTCGAGAAGTTCGACCCCGCGAAGGACATCAAGTTCTCGACCTACGCGGTGTGGTGGATCTGGCAGTACATCGCGCGCTCGATCGACAACGACCGGTCCGTGGTCCGCACGCCGGTGCACTGGCACGAGCTGCGCCGCAAGGTCGGCCGTCTGTCGCAGGCGCTCGAGAGCAAGCTGCACCGTGCGCCATCGAAGGACGAGATCATCCAGGCGGGCGGCATCGACCAGAACCAGCTCGAGATGATGGCCGAGCCGGCGCACGTGCTGTCGCTGGACATGGAGTTGGGCCACGACGATGACCGGACGCTCGCCGAGGTCATCCCCGATGAGCAGGGGGATCGCCCCGAGGCGCGCAGTATGGCGGGAGACCTCTCGCGTCATCTCGAGCACGTGCTGACGGAGCTCCCGGACCGTGAGCAGGCCATCATCCGTCTCCGCTTCGGCCTCGACGACGACCAGGTCGAGACGCTCGAGGAGATCGGTGTTCGCTACGGTGTGAGCCGCGAGCGAATCCGTCAGCTCGAGGCGAAGGCGCTCACCCGCCTTCGCGACCTCTGCGGGACCGCGGGGCTCGAGTCGTTCCTCGAGGCCTGATCCCGACCGCTCACCGACGGTGAAGGAGCCCCGAAAGCGTAGCTTTCGGGGCTCTTCTTTCTTGTGTGGCCGGCGGCTAGGTGCTGCTCGGAAGCAGGACGACCCGGCGGGAGGGCTCGCGGCCGCGGCTGACCGACCGGATGCCGAGCCGCTCTGCGACCGCGTGCTGCAGGCGGCGTGTGGCTGCGGGCTGGGCAGGCAACTCCACCGGCTCTCCGTGGTCGAGCACGTCGCGCGCGGCCGCCTCCGTCTCGGCAGTGACCGCGCCGGTGGAATCGTCCGCGCCGGCTTGGCCGTCGCGCTCGCGCCGCAGCGTGACAAGGAACTCCTCGATGCTGGCGACGCTGCCGCTCCGGAGCAGACGAACCGGGAGGTCGCGCACCATCGCTTCGCGCAGCTTGGCCGGCTGACGCCGGCCGAGGCTCCGAAGCGTCAGGATCAGGTCGGCGTCGCGGACCGAATGGGCGATGCGCGCCGGGGCTCCCGTGCTCAGGATCGCACGCTCGATCCGCTCCTCGCTGACGGCGTGCGGATGGATCCGTATCAGGCGGCGACCGGAGTGGGGTCGCGTCTCGCGGGGAGCGGGACGGTGCTCCAGGGGTCGGACCTCGATGGAGCCGATCTCGTCGCGGACGCGCAGCTCAGCCGGCGCGGGATGGCCACGAAGCCGCGCGTCCACCACCTGCGCGAGCTGGTGGTGGACGGCGACCCGGTCGCGCGTCTGGATCTCGATGAGCTCGTCGAACGTCGGGGTCTGCTTGCGCTCGAGCACCGTCTTCTGGGTCCGGCGGCGGCGAGCCTCCTCGTCGCCCAGGGTAACCGCCTGGATGCCGCCGACCAGGTCGGCGAGCGTCGGGTTGGCGAGCAGGTTGTCGAGGCTGTGGCCGTGGGCGGTCGCCACGAGCTGCACGCCGCGTTCGGCGATCGTCCGTGCCGCGGCTGCCTCGGCCTCGGTTCCGATCTCGTCGATCACGATCACTTCCGGCATGTGGTTCTCGACGGCCTCGATCATCACCGCGTGTTGCCGGTCGGGCGATGCGACCTGCATGCGTCGCGCGAGGCCGATCCCGGGATGCGGAATGTCGCCGTCGCCGCCGATCTCGTTCGACGTGTCGACGACGATGACGCGCTTGCCGGCCTCGCTGGCGAGCACGCGCGCGGCGTCGCGCAGGATCGTGGTCTTGCCGACGCCGGGCGGCCCCAGGAGCAGCACGCAGCGTCCGGACTCGATCACGTCGCGCACGATCTCCACCGCACCGACGACGGCGCGCCCGACACGGCAGGTGAGCCCGACGACGTGGCCGGCGCGGTTCCGGATCGCCGAGACACGGTGCAGCGTGCGCTCGATGCCTGCGCGGTTGTCGCTCGTGAAGGCACCGACCTGGGCCGTGATGTGCGCAAGGTCCTCGCGCCCGACGGGCTGCGCGTCCAGAAGGGCCGTGGCACCGGGGAAGCGCGCCTCCGGACGCCGCCCCAGGTCGAGGACGACTTCGATCATCTGCTCGAGGTCGGGGCGGCCGTCGACCACCGCCCGCAGCTTCGGCGGCAGGACGCGGAGCAAGGCCCCGATGTCGTCGCTCGTCGGTGCCGCCGCGGGCCGGGTGAGCACTCCTGGCTTCTGCGTCATCCGGCGCCCCCGGTCAGTGCGGAGCGTCGAAGGCGGCCTTGAGCGTGCTGAGGTGGCGGAGCTCCGTGCCGAGCGCGTGCAGCCGCTCCTCGAGGCGCACGGCGTCGCGGGCCGCCTGGTCGAGCGCGGCGAGGTCGATCGGTCCCAGGGCGCGTCGCAGAAGCGCGAAGGAGTCGAGCAGCTCCCGGGCCCCCGCGATGCCGCACTCTGCGAGCCGCCGGTCCACTTCCTGCGCGAAGCGGACGATGGCTTCCGCCTGCTGGATCGTCTGGTCCACGTGCATCGCGCCCCCCCCCTCCACGGAAGGTGTCACCGAGCATTCACCAGCGAAATCTACTCCGGCAGGCCCCGAGGTGGAAGGGTGACGCTGGTTGCACTACACGTAACTGCTTGGCGTTCGCCGCATCCGTCAGGAGGGGGTTGTGAAGATCAAGAAGGTCCTTGTCGCGATCGACTTCTCGAAGCTTTCCTACGATGCGCTCGACTACGCCATCAACCTCGCGCGCGACCTCGGCGCGAAGCTGTCGGTGCTCTACGTCGTCGAGCCGCTCGAGTTCGCCGGCGTCGACGTTCTGGGGGGGGGCCTGATCGCCACGCAGTCGATCGTCGACGAGCATCTCAAGCAGGCCCGCCGCGAGCTGGAGCGTCTCAAGGGAAAGAAGCTCGCCGGCCTCGAGGGCGCGACCACCGCGGTCCGCATGGGCCGGCCCGCCGAGGAGATCGTCGCCGCGGGTGGGAAGGGCAAGGCGAACCTCATCGTGCTTGGTACCCACGGGCGCTCGGGGCTGTCGCATCTGCTGATGGGCAGCGTGTCGGAGCGCGTCGTCCGCCACGCGCAGTGTCCGGTGGTGGTCGTGCCCACCCGGCGCGGCTGAACGCAGCCCACGTGGTGTTGCATGCCCCGCGATTCTTCCCGTGGTTGATTGAGGGTGCAGGCTCGTCTGGTATCCGTCGGGTGGTGGTGCTGATCAGCATGTCGACCCGGACGACCTCCGGCCGGAACGCGGAGGTCGCGTGAGCGGTCACGACGATCGCGGCGGGTTCGGCGGGAAGCGCTGGGGTACGGGCGGCGGGCATCCGCAGACGCCTCGGCCCGAGAGTCGTGGCGGCGATCCCATGAAGAGCCCGTTTGGCGGCTCGGTGTGGCAGCAGCGCCCGCTCGAGCCGGACCTCGACGTGGACGATGCCGAGGGTGCAGGCGAGACCGAGGAGGCGCCACGCCGTCGGCGCGGCGCGGTGGAGCCGTCACCCTACCCGCGCAAGACGGTCGCGGCCCTGGGAGCCAAGGCGAAGGTCGTTCGTGATGGCAGCGGCGTGCCGCACATCCAGGCGAAGACCGAGCGCGACGCCTACGCGGCGCTCGGGTTCTGCATGGCGGAGGATCGCCTCTGGCAGCTCGACGTGCTGCGCCGGCTCGCGACCGGTCGGCTCGCAGAGATCCTGGGTGAGCCGTTCGCGCGCCACGACGCGCTCGTCCGCACGATCGGCGTTCCACGGCGCGGGGCGGTGGCGGCGACCCGGATCGAGGGCGTCGCGCGCGACGTTCTCGCGGCGTTCGTCGGCGGAATCAACGCGGTGCGCGCGGAGGTGAAGCCGCCCGAGTGCGCGGTGCTGGCCTACGAGATCGAGCCGTGGACGATCGCGGACTCGCTCGCGATCGAGCTCTACGCCGCATGGTCGCTTTCGCTGGAGACGTGGCCGCACAAGCTGCTGATGGCGCGTTCTCTGGCCACCGCGGGCCTCGAGCGTGCACGCTGGGTCGCGCCCCCGGGACTCGAGCTGAGCCACTTGCCCGAGCAGATCCTCGCGTTGTGGCGTCGCATCGATCTGCGCGTTCTCGACTGGCTCGCGGCCGCACCGGGCGTGGCTCCGGGTGGCGGCAGCAACGGATGGGCGCTGGGCGGCGAGCGGACCGGCAGCGGCGCCGCGCTGGTCGCGGGCGACCCGCACCTCCCGGTGAGCTTGCCGAGCCCCATGTACCTGGTGCACCTCGAGGCGCCGGGCTTCTCGGTCGCCGGTGCTGCGTACGTCGGCGGTCCCGTGGTGCAAGTGGGGCGCAACCGCCGGTGTGCATGGAGCGTCACGAATTTCTCGCTCGACGACGTCGACTGCGTGATCGAGGAGCTCGACGGCATCGGCAACTTCCGCACCGAAAAGGGCTGGTCCCCGCTCGGCCGTCGCAGCGAGCTGGTGCGCGTGCGCGGCGGCGAGAGCCTCAAGATCGAGGTCGCGGAGACGCGCAACGGACCGCTTCTGTCGCACCTCGTAGCGCAGCTCGACGGGCCGCACGCCGACGCTGGCGAGCTCGCACTGGCGGTGCGGTGGGGCGTCAACTCGCTCGGCACGGCGCTACCGGGCTGGCTCGGTGTTGCGCGTGCAGCCAGCGTGGCAGAGCTCGGACGGGCTGCCGCCGCGATGGACAGGGGGGCGCTCGCACTCAACCTCTGCGCCGGGGACGCCGCAGGAGCGATCGGCCACTTCGGCGTGGGCGGGCTGCCGGTGCGCGACGCGCAGGCACGTTTGCCGGTTCGTGGCTGGCTACCCGAGATCCGGTGGACAGCCGTGACCGGGCTCTCCGGTATCTGCAGCCGGCAAGCGAGCGACGTGGTCGTTTCCGCGAACGAGGCGCATCTGGATGCTGCCGCGGCGACCTATCCGGCGCACGCCTATGCCGATCATGCGTACCGCGCGCGGCGCATCCGGGAGCGCATCGAGGCCGGGGGCAGTCGCGACGTTGCCGCCGCGCTGCTGCTCCAGCGCGACGTGGTCGATCTGGCCGCGTGCGATCTTCTGCCCGCGGTGAAGGCCGCGCTCGGGCGCATCGAGCCGGAAACGCATCCGGCTCTCGCGCTGATCGCACCGGCGCTGGCAGAGTGGAACGGAGAGGCCGCCGCCGACTCCGCACCCGCGGCCGTGTTCTACGTGGCCTTTGCCGGTCTCGCGCCGCACGAGCTGTTTCCGGAAGCTCGCTTCGGCCCGCTGGCGCGGTTCTGGCGCCAGGCATGGTGGGGCGTCACGAGAATCATCGCCGCACCTTCCTCGCCGTGGTTCGCGAACGAGGAGGAGCGTGACCGGGGCCTGCTCGGCCTCCTCGACCGGGCTGCCGCGTGGTGCGCCGGAAAGATGGGGCCAGACCCGGCCGCGTGGACCTGGGGCGCGCTGCATCCGCTCTCCCTCGGGCACCCGCTCTCGTTTCACGAGACCTTCGCGGCGGGCGTCGCGGAAGGCTGGAGCGCTCCGGGCTCGCCGTTCACGGTGCTGCAGCACCGCTGGGGTGACGCGCAGCCGACGCCCCCGTTCCCGGTCGCTCTGGGCCCGTCGGTCCGGATGGTGGCCGACCTTGCGACCGACGAGGTGCACCTCGTCCTTCCGGGCGGCGAGTCCGGTCGCCTCGATGGCGGCCACCTCCTCGACCAGGTCGACGTGTGGCGCAACGGTGGCAGCCTCACCGTCAAGCTCCAGCCGGAGACCGCCGGAGACATCACCGAGCTCGTGCCGGGCTGACGACGGGCCCGCAGATTCAGCTGAGCGCGCCCGTGTCGCGCAGCGCGCCGATGCGGTCGTCGTCGTAGCCCAGGACCTCGCGCAGGACGTACTCCGTGTCCTGCCCGAGGCAGGGTGCCGCACGCCACACGGCGAGCGGCGAGCGGTGCAGCTTGTACGGAATGCCCATGTGTCGCCGGGTGCCGACCTCGGGATGCGGCTGCTCGACGAAGTAGCGGCGCGAGCCGAGGTGGGGATCGTCGTGCAGATCCTTCGCGTTCATCGCCGGGAACGCGGCGACGCCCGCTGCCTGCAGGATGTCGCGGACGTCCTCCGGGCTGCGCGAGGCGCACCAGGTGCCGATCGCTGCGTCGAGCGCGTCCTCGTTCTGCTTGCGTAGCGTGGCACTCGCGAAGCGTGGGTCGGTCGCCAGTTCCGGGTGGATGGCGTTCGCGAGCCGTGTCCACTCGTCCTCGTCGGCGACGGCGATCGACACCCAGCGGTCGTCTCCGGCGCAGCGGTAAATGGCGTGCGGCGCCCAGAGGGGGTCGTGGTTGCCGTCGCGTTCGGGGGCGCTGCCGGTCATGCTCTGCGCGAGCAGTGCCTCGGGCAGGAGCGCCATCGTGCTCTCCCACTGCGACAGGTCGATGTACTGGCCCTCGCCGGTGCGGCGGCGGTGGATCAGAGCGGCAAGCACGGCGACCGCGCCCTGCAGGCCGGCGGTCGGGTCGCCGTACGAGATGCCGATGTGCATCGGGCGCCAGCCGCGATAGCCGGTGACCGACGAGAGCCCGGACAGAGGGACCTGGGCGGGCCCGTACGACACGAAATCGCTCTCCGGACCGGTCGCGCCGTAGCCCGACATCGAGATCACGATCACGTCCGACTTGAGATCGCGGCACACCGCGTAGCCGAGCCCCATGCGCGCGAAGACGCCTGCCGCGAAGTTCTCGACCACGACGTCGCTCCTGCGGATCAGGTCGTGGGCGACCTGCATGGCCTGCGGGTCCTTGAGGTCGAGAGCGAGGCTGCGCTTTCCCTGGTTGTACTGGTTGAAGTAGCCGGAGCGGTTGACCCCGGGCTGGCCATCGGGCCAGGGCGGGAGCAGGCGCGTGACGCAGGTACGTGACGCCGACTCGACGCGGATCACCTCTGCGCCGAGGTGGGCGAGCTGCAGCGTGCAGAAGGGCCCCGCCCACACCCACGTGAAGTCGGCGACACGGATCCCCGCGAGCGGCTTCGCGGCGGTGGGCTCGCTCATGCGATCACTCCCGCGTCACGGAGTCGTGCGCGCGCGTCCGCGTCGTAGCCGAGCTCCGCGAGCACCGCGTCGGTGTCCTCCCCGAGGCGGGGGGCGCGCTTGCGGATGCGCCACGGCGTCCGCGCGTGCAGGTACGGTGCGCCGGGCATGACGACCGTCCCGCCCGCGCCGTCGTCGACCGTTGCGAAGAAGCCGCGCGTCTTGAGGTGGTCGGAGGAGAGCAGGTCGCCCATGGTCGACACGGGCGCGAACGGGATCCGACGCGCCTGCGCCTCGTGGTAGAGCTCGTCGACGGTGCGCTCGGCGGCGTACTCGCCGAGAAAGATCTGCAGCGCATCCCAGTTCGCGGCGCGGGAGATCCGGTTGTCGAACAGCTCCATGCTCGCCCAGTCGGGGTTGCCGGCGAGCTCGACGAAGCGCTGCCACTGGTGCTCCTCGACGCAGCAGATGAAGATCCAGCCGTCCTTGCACTCGAGGAAGTCGAGCGGCTGGATCGGCTTGTGGCCCAGCCGCGAGGCGACGAGCCCCATGTACGGGTAGAACTCGTAGGCCATCTCGAGGATCGAGGTGACGCACTCCTGCATCGACACCTCGACCAGCTGCCCCTGGCCGCTCAAGAGCGCGCCGTATACGGCGCCGAGGGACGCGACCGCGGCGTTGAGCCCCGCCTGGAAGCCCGACTGGTGTCCGAAGCCCTTGAGGGGCGGCATGTCGTCGCTGCCGGGGCCGCCGCCGTTCAGCGATGCCGCACCGCCCGCCGCCCACAGATTCACGTCGTGCATGCGCAGGTCGCGGTTCGGACCGTCGAGGCCGAACGGGCTGATCGACGTGACGACGAGGCGCGGGTTCGCGGCACGGAGCTTTGCGTCGTCGAGGCCGCGCGCGGCGATCTCGGCCGGCGCGACGTTGTGGACGACGAGGTCCGCGCCCGCGGCGAGGCGGGCGAGGATCTCGCGCCCGTCGGGACGCTCGAGGTCGACCACGATGCCGCGCTTGTTGGTGTTCAGGTAGAGGTAGAACCCGCTGCGGTCCGGGTCGGAGCCGCCCGCGTACGGACCGCGGTGGCGCGCCGTGTCGCCGCGTCCCGGCGCTTCGATCTTGATGACGTCCGCGCCGAGGTCCGCGAGCTGCTTCGTGGCGAAGCTCGGTGCGACGAAGTCGCCACACTCGATGACGCGGATGCCGGCGAGCGCGTCGCGCGTGGTCGCTTCGCCGCGCACGCTAACCAAGCGCCTCGGCGGGCAACGTCGAGAGGAGGTCCTCCGCGCGCTGCGGCTCCTCGACGTCCGCGAGCTTGACGAGCCAGTCGGTGTGCGGGTACGCCGACGCGGGCCACTCGCGCAGGACTGTCCAGTCCGACGACGACGTGCCCGGGGCGAGCAGGCGAACCTTGCCGGTGTCCGTCAGGCCGATCGCAGCGCGCCCGCTCGGGGTCGTCGTGAACGAGACGTAGCCCGACATTCCACCCATCGTGACGAAGTACATTGGACGCGGTCTACCCGGATCGCCGCAGACGGGCAAGGTTGCCGGCCCGGACGCCCGGCCGCTATCCGGGGTCGGTGTTTCGCGTCGGACTGACCGGTGGCATCGCCTGCGGCAAGAGCCTCGTGGCGAGCTTCTTCACCGAGAAGGGCATTCCGGTCGTCAACGACGACCACGCAGCCCACGACGCAGTCGCGCGGGGAAGCGCCGGGCTGGCAGCAGTCGTGGCGGCGTTCGGCGAGGACGTGCTGCTGCCTGACGGCAGCCTCGATCGCCCCAAGCTCGGTCGCATCGTGTTCAACGACGACGCCAAGCGCCGACACCTCATGGGGGTCACGTTCCCGTTCATCGGCCGTCTGCTCGGCGAGCGCTTCGAGACGGCCGAGCGTTCGGGCGCGCCGTTCCTCGTCTACGAGTCGGCGCTGCTCTTCGAGAACGGCGGCTTCGACGGGTGGCGGCCGATCGTCGTCGTGAGCGTGGACGAGCGGCAGCAGATCGAGCGGCTGTGCGCGCGCAGTGCACTGTCGCGCGAGGACGCGACCGCGCGCATCCGCTCGCAGATGCCGCTCGCGCGCAAGGCCGAGCTCGCCGACTTCGTGATCGACAACGCCGGCTCACCCGAGGAGACGCGGCGCCAGTTCGACGCGGTGTACGCGGATCTGCTGGCGCGCGCCCCGGCGCCGGGTCAAGCCTGAGGCGCTTCCTTGACCAGCGGCTCGAGCTCGCCGTTGGCGTGCATCTCGCGCACGATGTCGCAGCCGCCGACGAACTTCCCGTCGATGTACACCTGCGGAATCGTCGGCCAGTTCGAGAAGCGCTTGATGCCCTCGCGGATGTCGGGGTCCTTGAGGACGTCCACGGTGTTGTACGGCACGCCGAGCTCCTCGAAGATCTCGATGGTCGCGGCCGAGAAGCCGCACATCGGGAACGACGGCGATCCCTTCATGTAGATCACGATCCGGTTGTTCTCGATCGACTCGCGGATGCGGTCGCTGGTGCTGTCGGACATTCGTTGCGTCTCCTCGGTGTGGATCGGCCCTGCGTTCGGGCTCAGGACTTCCCGGCCTGCGCGGGCGTGAGCGTCTTCAGCGCGAGCGCGTGGATGTTGCGGCCGTCGACCGCCGCACCCAGCGCCTCGTAGATCATCTTGTGCCGCTCGACGAGCGGCTTGCCTTCGAAAGCGGCGGCCACCACACGGACCTCGAAGTGGTCGCCGGTCCCGGTGTAGTCGCGCACTTCCGCGACCGCTCCGGAGACGTGCTCCTCGATTCTGCGCTGGATCTCGGTCGGGCTCATGTCGGCGAATCCGTAGCATCCGCGTCCGCCCCAGGGAACGGGATCGAGGCTTCAGCGTGGCCGGCGGGCCTCGCCCTTGCGGTGCGAGCTGTACCCGGGGAACAGGGGTGCCCCGGGCAGGATCGCTGCCGCGACGTTGTTCACGGCGGTACAGGCCTCGCCGAAGTCGGCTGCGAGAACCCGGACCTTGCCGGGGTAGGTCGCACCGTCGCCGGCCGCCCAGAGGCCGGGACGATCGCTCGCCATGCGGGAGTCCACGAGGATCGCACCTTCCTCGGTGCGCGCCCCGAAGCGCGCAAGGGAGCTGGCGTCGGCATGGAAGCCGTAACAGGGCACGATCCGCGTGACCGCGAGCGAACGCTCGCCGCCGTCGCGCCGGTCGGTGAGGGTCGCGCCCGCCACGGTCCCGGTACCGTCCACGCCGGTCAACTCGAGGTATGGCAGGAACCGGACCGGTGAGGCCTCCAGGCGCTGCCGGACTTCGTCGGAGACCGGAAGCCGGTCGCGACGGTGAACGAGCGTCACCGAAGCCGCGGTCGCAGCGAGGGTGACGGCGACCGCGATGGCACGCTCGGAGCCGCCGAGTACGAGCACGTCCTCGCCGCGCACGTCGCTCGCGGCCGGCGGAACGTACGTGAGGCCGCGCCCTTCGAACGCGGCGATCGCGGGGTCCGCGATGCGCTGCGCGGAGAAGCTGCCGATGCCGGCGGCGACGAGCACGGCTCTGGTGCGCAGCGAGCCGGTCGCGCCGCCTCGCGCCGACGACCCGTGCGCAGGCGAAGCGGGCGCCCCCGCGTCGCGCGTGTCGAGCCGGAGGAGGGGGCCCTCACGCTCCACGGCGGTCACCTCCTCGCCGAGGCGGAACGTGATCGGGAATGCGCTCGCCTGCTGCAGCAGGCGCTCGACCAGCTCGCGGCCGGCGATGGAAGGAAAGCCGGGAACGTCGTGGATCGCCGTGTCCGGGTAGAACGTCGCGATCTGGCCGCCAACCAGCGGCAGCGTCTCGAGGACGATCGTCGAGAGCCCGCGGAACCCCGCATAGTAGGCAG